>CALDLZ010000058.1 GCA_937915335.1 uncultured Faecalibacterium sp. | reverse complement strand
GCGGCGTACTTTGCTTCAAGAAAACGGCTTTACCGGTCAGAGAACGGTGAGCCATTTGAAAATAATATTCATCCGATGAAGGGAGCATAAGAACATGAAACTCAAGAAAATCGAACTCAGTGAACTCAGTGCAAAAATTGACCCCATTGTCGCCATGCGCGACAAGTGGTTTCTTGTCACCGCTGAGGACGGCGGAAAAGCAAACACCCTGACCGTTTTTATCCGTCCCCAGCGGCACACGAAGAAATTCATGGACGCCAGCGGCCGCTTCACCGCCACATTTTTTGACGGTCACCAGCAGGAGCTGCTGTATCTCGGCAGTCACTCCGGCGCAGAGGAACCGGATAAGATCGACCACGCCAGACTGCACCTGACCCACGTGAACGGCCAGCCCACCTTTGCCGAGGGCAAGCTCGTTCTGATTTGCCGGACGCTGTACCGTCAGGCATTGGAGCCGGATTGCTTCCTGGACAAGGCCGTCATGGAAGCTGCCTACCCGGACAAGGACTATTCCGTGACCTATGTGGCTGAGGTCGAAGCGGCTTACGAGATGGAAGAATAAAACGGTTTTCGCCGGGGCTTCTTGCCTCGGCGCTTGCCGCATTTGGGAGGGAGGTCAAGCGAATGAGATTTTGTGAACTGCGCAGTCCGGATGATATTGTTGCTCTGACAGCGGAGCTGGGCTTTCTGCCGTTCTTTGCTGGAGATATTCCCGGCTTTTCCGTGGAGGATTGTTGTCCGCCGGAGCTGTGGTTTTCCGAAAATGCAGACGGCCCGTGGGAGTGGAAAGGGCCTGCTGCCCGCAGCGGGCAATGCGTTTACGGGAAGTTTTTCGGCGGCAAAGCCGGGTTTATCAGCAAGGAGTGGTTTCCTGACTTTGCCAACCTCCGGAGGGACGGCTATGATTTTGATGCCCGCTACGAGGACGGACTTGCCGCCCGCAAGGACAAGGAGGTCTATGATACGCTCACAGAGCATGGAACGCTGCTGTCCAAGGAACTGAAACGCCTCTGCAATTATCGCAAGGGTGGGAACAAAGGCTTTGATACCATCATGACCCGGCTTCAGATGCAGACCTATGTGACCATCGGGGACTTCGTTTATATGCAGGACAAATACGGGCAAACCTACGGCTGGGGCGTGGCGCAGTACACCACACCGGAGACGCAGTTCGGATATGACTTCGTGACCTCGGCATATCGAAAAGACCCGGCAAAATCCAAAGCGGATATACTCGCCCGCCTGAAAAGCGTTTTGCCGAATGCCGCCGAAACACAACTTTTGAAATGGATGAAATGAGGAAAATACGATGACGGAAGAAGAAAAACTGGACGCAGGACTTTACTACGATTTCTGGGACGCGGGCGTCAACGGCAGAAAGCTGAATGCCATCCGCTTTTGCCGGGAGCTGCGGCAGATGCAGGATGCGGACGCAACGGAGACGGAGCAGGCAGAGCTTATCAAAAAGTATTTCGGCTCGGTAGGGCGGGATGTGTGCCTTTGCCCCGGCTTCATGTGCGACAGCGGCAGGAACATCCATGTGGGCGACCAGTTCCTTGCCAACTACAATGTGACCATTCTCGACATCATGCCCGTGCATATCGGAGACTATGTGATGATCGGGCCGAACACGCTCATCACCACGGTCAACCATCCGCTCACACCCAAGGGACGCCGGGAACACCTTGGCATCGGCAAGCCCGTCACCATCGGAAGCGATGTGTGGATCGGCGGTAACTGCACCATTCTCCCCGGCGTAACCATCGGCAACAATGTGGTCATCGCAGCAGGAGCCGTTGTGACAAAGGATGTGCCGGACAACTGCGTGGTCGGTGGCGTACCGGCGAAGAAAATTCGAGATATTGAAGATGATGTACTTTGACGAGGCAATCCAAACAGCGATTTGACAATAATGTGGGGCAACCAGGCGACTTAAATGGATTTCACTTACCGTATAAGCCACATTTGCACGGCGGCATGGGATCATACATCCTCTTTTTATTACGCCGCTTACAGGCGTAATAATCCTTGACTTTCGACCCTAAATCACACATAAATCCATCCCATCAGTCAGGAACGGGAGTAGATGTTCTCTACCTCCGATTGTCAAGACGGTTTTTCAAATGAAACTATAAACACTTTCCAAACGAACCGGATTTACAGAGGCTTTCGGGTAGAAGAGCTTGAAATTAGGCAGGAAAAATCAATGCTTGCCGGACTCGTGAAGCATCTACCGTCTGCGCGTATGGATTACACCGTTCCGTGATTTACAGTATCGTGCAGCCAGTGCGCGGTTTCGTGTGGCCTTTTGCGGCTTGGCTGGTTATCGTCCAATTCCGTGAAGTGCAAGGGTGTGCCCTGTGTACAGGGCATCGGATATGCCGCCCAAAACCGCCAAAAACGGAAAAAGCCCTGTGCCGCGTTCAATACGCAGCACAGGGCTTTCCTATGTTGTAGAT
>CALDLZ010000057.1 GCA_937915335.1 uncultured Faecalibacterium sp. | reverse complement strand
AAGCAGCTGCTGACCGAGAAGGAATACCGTGAGATGCGTGAGCGCTACGGTGATGAGTTCGAGGCATCCATGGGTGCCGAGGCCATCCAGGAGCTGCTGAAGGAGATCGACCTGGATCAACTGAGCGCTGAGCTGACCGCTGAGGTGGAAAAGTCCTCCGGTCAGAAGAAGGTTCGTATCCTGAAGCGTCTGGAGGTCGTTGAGGCATTCCGCATTTCCGGCAACCGCCCCGAGTGGATGGTCATGGACGTGCTGCCCGTGCTGCCCCCTGATCTGCGCCCCATGGTCCAGCTGGACGGCGGCCGCTTTGCCACCTCTGACCTGAATGACCTGTACCGCCGTGTCATCAACCGCAACAATCGTCTGCGCCGTCTGCTGGAGCTGGGCGCTCCCGACATCATCGTGCGCAACGAGAAGCGTATGCTGCAGGAAGCAGTTGACAGCCTGATCGACAATGGCCGCCGCGGCCGCCCTGTTACCGGCCCCAACAACCGTGCCCTCAAGAGCCTGTCCGACATGCTCAAGGGTAAGCAGGGCCGCTTCCGCCAGAACCTGCTGGGTAAGCGTGTTGACTACTCTGGCCGTTCCGTTATCGTCGTCGGCCCTGAGCTGAAGATGGATCAGTGCGGTCTGCCCAAGGAGATGGCTCTGGAGTTGTTCAAGCCCTTCGTGATGAAGGATCTGGTCGAGAAGGGTGTTGCTAACAACATCAAGTCTGCCCGTAAGATGGTCGAGCGCGCAAAGCCCGAGGTCTGGGACAGCCTGGAGACCGTCATCAAGGGCCACCCGGTTCTGCTGAACCGTGCACCTACCCTGCACCGTCTGGGCATTCAGGCCTTCAACCCCGTGCTGGTCGAGGGCCGCGCCATTAAGCTGCACCCCCTGGCATGTACCGCATTCAATGCCGACTTCGACGGCGACCAGATGGCAGTTCACCTGCCCTTGGGCGAGGATGCCTGCCGTGAAGCCAAGATGCTGATGCTGGCTTCCGGTAACCTGCTGAAGCCCTCTGACGGCGCTCCCGTTACCGTTCCTACGCAGGATATGATCCTGGGCAGCTACTACCTGACCACCGTTCGTGAGAACGAGGAGGGTGCAGGCAAGATCTTCCGCGATGAGAACGAGGCCCTGATGGCCTATGCTGAGCACGTTGTGACCCTGCACGCTCCCGTCAAGGTGCGCCGCACCATGACCATTGATGGCGTGGAGCGCACTGGTCTGGTGGATACCACCGTTGGCCGCATCATCTTCAACACGCCCGTTCCGCAGAATCTGGGCTATATCGACCGTACCGATCCTGAGCACTGGCTGGAGTATGAGGTCAGCTTCCGCGTGACTAAGAAGACCCTGCCCGACATCATTTCCCGCTGCATGACCCGCAACGGCACCCGTGCCTGCGCAAAGATGCTGGATTCTATCAAGGCGCAGGGTTACAAGTACTCCACCTTGTCCGCTATCTCCGTCGCCGTGTGCGATGCCGTCATTCCTCCGCAGAAGGACGAGCTGATCGCAGACGCTGATAAGCAGGTCTCTCAGGTCAACAAGCTGTTCAACCGCGGCCTGATCTCCGAGAACGAGCGCTACACCCAGACCATCAACATCTGGCAGGCAACCACCGATAAGGTCTCTAAAGCTCTGGCAGCGAACCTGCCCAAGGACAACGAGATCTTTATGATGGCTGATTCCGGTGCGCGTGGTTCTATGAACCAGATCAAGCAGCTGGCCGGCATGCGCGGCCTGCTGGCTAACACCGCAGGCAAGACCATCGAGATGCCCATTCGTGCAAACTATCGTGAAGGTCTGAACATCCTGGAATATTTCGTTTCCGCTCGTGGTGCTCGTAAGGGTCTGGCTGATACCGCTCTGCGTACCGCTGACTCCGGTTACCTGACCCGTCGAATGGTCGATGTCTCTCAGGAGGTCATCGTCCGCGAGATCGACTGCGGTACGACCGACGGTCTGTGGGTCTCTGAGATCCACGAGGGCAAGGAGAAGATCGAGAGCTTCCGTGAGCGTATCATCGGCCGTTACGCCGTGGGTGATGTCATCAACCCCGTCACCGGCGAGGTCATCGTGCCCGAGGGCAAGATGATCGATCTGTACGACGCAAATGACATTGAGGCCGCAGGCATTACCAAGCTGAAGATCCGCAGCCTGCTGACCTGCCGTGCAAAGGTGGGTGTTTGCGCACACTGCTATGGCAGCGATATGGCAAACGGTGAGCCCGTCCAGCTGGGCGAGTCCATCGGTGTTATCGCCGCAGAGTCCATCGGCGAGCCCGGTACTCAGCTGACCATGCGTACCTTCCATACCGGCGGTATCGCATCTGCTGAAGATATTACCCAGGGTCTTCCCCGTGTTGAGGAGCTGTTTGAGAGCCGCCGTCCCAAGAGCATGGCCATCATGAGCGAGATCTCCGGCGTCGTTTCTCAGGATGACACCAAGAAGAATGTCGTCATCAAGGTCACCGGCAAGGACGAGAATGGTGCCGAGGTCGTCAAGAGCTACTCCATCCCGTTCACCCAGCATGCACGCGTCATGCCCGGCGACCGCGTGGAGAAGGGCGACATCATCACCCGTGAAGGCGTTCTGTATCCCCAGGATATCCTGGCGATCAAGGGCCTGAGCGATGTGCAGAACTACCTGATCAGCGAGGTCCAGAAGGTCTACCGTCTGCAGGGCGTTGAGATCAACGATAAGCATATCGAGGTCATCGTCCGCCAGATGTGCCGCAAGGTTCGCGTGACCGATTCCGGTTCCTCCGACCTGATCGGCGGCGCTCTGGCAAACCGTCTGGAGGTCGAGAACATCAACGCCGAGCTGCAGAAGCGGATCGACGCTGGTGAGGAGGGCATCAAGCTGGTCGAGTATCAGCAGGTCCTGCTGGGCATCACCAAGGCTGCCCTGGCAAACGAGTCCTTCCTGTCTGCCGCATCCTTCCAGGAGACCACCCGTGTCCTGACCGAAGCTGCTATCAAGGGCAAGGTTGACCCGCTGGCCGGCCTGAAGGAGAACGTCATCATCGGCAAACTGATCCCCGCCGGTACCGGTCTCCCGGAGGTGCGTGAGGATCTGAAGCGTCGTGAGCAGGAGCGCGACGAGGCTGTTGCCGCCGAGCTGGCTGCCGCAAATCAGATGTAAGCCAAAAGCTTCCCTGAACTGAATTGATCATAAGCCGCCTTTCCCTGAAAGCAGGGGAGGGCGGCTTTTTGATTTAGGAAACCCAATAATGAGATTTCATCTTCGGCGAATAAAACAAAAAAATATTGGAAAAACTGTTGACATTCCAGAAGAAAACGAGTATTATATAACTGTTGCGCATCCCTACAGGGGAAGTGTGGCAAAAAAGTCGGAAAATATCCGATGTTCACTATTAAGAAAGGAGAAACAAAATGCCTACTTTTAACCAGCTTGTACGCAAAGGCCGTCAGGTTCTGGCTACCAAGAGCACCGCTCCCGCACTGCTGAAGAGCTACAATTCTCAGAAGAAACAGTATTCTGATCTGAACAGCCCCCAGAAGCGTGGTGTCTGCACTGCTGTTCGTACCATGACTCCTAAGAAGCCTAACTCTGCTCTGCGTAAGGTTGCTCGTGTCCGCCTCACGAATGGTATCGAGGTCACCTCTTACATTCCCGGTATCGGCCATAACCTGCAGGAGCACTCCGTCGTGCTGATCCGTGGCGGTCGTGTGAAGGACCTGCCCGGTGTGCGTTACCACATCATCCGTGGTACCCTGGATACTCAGGGTGTGGCAGGCCGTAACCAGGCCCGCTCCAAGTACGGCGCAAAGCGTCCTAAGGCCGGTGCTGCAAAGAAGTAATTGAGGAACGAACCGCCATAAACGGCTTTCCATTATATAAATAACAAGTCCGCATTGTGCGGAGGGTAACGGTTTATGTAAGGTCAGCTCTTTGTGACACAACGGGAGTTTTATTACTTTCGAGTACCGATGATATCATTCTGTGAAGGAGGGAAGAAAGATGCCTAGAAGAGGTAACATTGCTAAGCGCGATGTCTTAGCTGATCCTATTTACAATTCCAAGATGGTCACCCGTCTGGTCAACAGCGTGATGCTGGATGGCAAGAAGGGCGTCGCTCAGAAGATCGTTTACGAGGCTTTCTCCATGATTCAGGAAAAGACCGGCAACGATCCTCTGGAAACTTTCGAGAAGGCGATGGAGAACATCATGCCCAGCCTCGAGTGCAAGACCCGCCGTGTGGGCGGCGCAAACTACCAGGTTCCTCTGGAAGTCAGCCCCGCTCGCCGCGAGACTCTGGGCCTGCGCTGGCTGACTGCTTACAGCCGCAGCCGTGGTGAGAAGACCATGGCACAGCGTCTGGCTGCTGAGATCATGGATGCTGCCAACAACACTGGTAACGCCGTGAAGAAGCGCGAGGATACCCACAAGATGGCCGAGGCCAACAAGGCTTTCGCTCATTTCCGTTATTGATCTGTTCTGTAGGAGGTTAATTTCATGGCTACTCCCAGAGAAGTTTCTCTTCAGATGACGAGAAATATCGGCATTATGGCCCACATTGATGCTGGTAAGACTACGACTACCGAGCGTATTCTGTACTACACCGGCATCAACCACAAGATCGGCGAGGTCCATGATGGCGGCGCTACCATGGACTGGATGGTTCAGGAGCAGGAGCGTGGTATTACCATCACTTCTGCAGCTACCACCTGCTACTGGTCTCACTCTGAGACCCAGAAGGATCCGGTTGCGTTCAAGAAGAACCGTCACCGCATCAACATTATCGATACCCCGGGCCACGTTGACTTCACTGTTGAGGTTCAGCGTTCCCTGCGTGTCCTGGACGGTTCCGTGACCGTTCTGGCTGCTAAGGGCGGTGTCGAGCCTCAGTCTGAGACCGTTTGGCGTCAGGCTGATGAGTATAAGGTCCCCCGTATGGTGTACGTCAACAAGATGGATACCATGGGTGCTGACTTCTTCCGCTGCATCAAGATGCTGCACGACCGTCTGCATGCAAACGGCGTTGCCATCCAGCTGCCCATCGGCCAGGAAGATACCTTCCGCGGCATCGTCGACCTGGTCGACATGAACGCCGAGGTCTACTATGACGACATGGGCAACGATATGCGCTGCGAGCCTATTCCCGAGGACATGAAGGAGCAGGCCGAGGAGTACCGCAACATCCTGATCGAGGCTGTTGCTGAGAACGACGAGGTCCTCATGGAGAAGTACCTCGAGGGCGAGGAGATCACCCGCGAAGAGCTGAAGGCTGCGATCCGTAAGGAGACCATCGCCAACACTCTGGTGCCAGTGGTCTGCGGTTCCTCTTACAAGAACCGTGGTGTTCAGAAGCTGCTGGATGCGATCGTGGACTACATGCCCGCTCCTACCGATGTCCCCGACATCAAGGGCACGAATCCCGAGACTGAGGAAGAGGAGACTCGTCCTTCTTCTGATGATGCTCCCTTTGCAGCTCTGGCTTTCAAGATCGCTACTGACCCGTTCGTTGGTAAGCTGGCATACTTCCGCGTCTATTCCGGTAAGGTTGAGGCAGGCACCACTGTTTACAACTCCGTGAAGGACAGCCGTGAGCGTATGGGCCGCATCCTGCAGATGCACTCTAATCACCGGAAGGATATCGATTGCTGCTATGCAGGTGATATCGCTGCCGTTGTCGGTCTGAAGAACACCACCACTGGTGATACTCTGTGTGATGAGAATCATCCCATCATTCTGGAGTCCATGAAGTTCCCCGAGCCCGTTATCCGTGTTGCTATCGAGCCCAAGACTAAGGCTGGCAACGAAAAGATGGGCATTGCGCTGGCAAAGCTGGCCGAAGAGGATCCTACCTTCAAGACCTACACTGATGAAGAGACTGGTCAGACCATCATCGCAGGTATGGGCGAGCTCCATCTGGAGATCATCGTCGATCGCCTGCTACGTGAGTTTAAGGTCGAGGCCAACGTCGGCGCACCTCAGGTCGCTTACCGTGAGACCATCCGCAAGGAGGCCAACCAGGAGACCAAGTACGCTCGTCAGTCTGGTGGTAAGGGCCAGTACGGTCACGTTAAGATCAAGATCGAGCCCAACGAGCCCGGTAAGGGTTATGAGTTCGTCAACGCTATCGTTGGCGGCGCTATTCCCAAGGAGTACATCCCGGCTATCGACAACGGTATCCAGGGTGCTATGAAGTCCGGCGTTCTGGCTGGTTATCCCGTCGTTGATGTCAAGGTCACCCTGTATGATGGTTCTTATCACGAGGTCGACTCCTCTGAAATGGCCTTCTCTATTGCAGGTTCTATGGCCTTCAAGGACGCTATGCGTAAGGCTGACCCCATTATCACCGAGCCCATTATGAAGGTTGCTGTTATCGTTCCCGATGAGTATCTGGGCGATGTTATCGGTGACCTGAACTCCCGCCGCGGCCAGATCCAGGGCATGGAGGCTATGGCTGGCACCCAGCGTGTCAACGCCTTCGTTCCTCTGGCTCAGATGTTCGGCTACGCCACCGACCTGCGTTCCAAGACCCAGGGCCGTGGTCAGTATGTCATGGAGCCTTCTCACTACGAGCCGGTTCCCAAGAACATTGCCGACCAGATCATTGCTGGCCGTACCAAGGCTTGATTGCCTGAAAACAAATAAGAATTTTGCCGGGGTAGTGTAACTCCGGCAAAATTTCCTGTAAAAACACTTGATTTTACAGGTGGAATTTAGTAGAATAGTTTTGCAATGCAATTCTGTGTTTGCAGGACTGTTGTAACCAAATATAATCCGATTAAGGGAGGATATTCCAATGGCTGAAAAGGCAAAATTTGACCGTTCTAAGCCGCATGTTAACATCGGCACCATCGGTCACGTTGACCACGGCAAGACCACTCTGACTGCTGCTATCACCAAGTACCTGGCTCTGAAGGGCGATGCAGACTTCATGGACTATGCCAACATCGATAAGGCTCCCGAGGAGCGCGCTCGTGGTATCACGATCAACTCCGCTCACGTCGAGTATCAGACCGATAAGCGTCACTATGCTCACGTTGACTGCCCGGGCCATGCTGACTACGTCAAGAACATGATCACTGGTGCTGCTCAGATGGACGGCGCTATCCTGGTCGTTGCTGCTACCGATGGTCCCATGCCCCAGACCCGTGAGCACATCCTGCTGGCCCGTCAGGTCGGCGTGCCCTATATCGTTGTGTTCATGAACAAGTGCGATATGGTCGACGACGAGGAGCTGCTGGACCTGGTCGAGATGGAGATCCGTGAGCTGCTGAGCGAGTATGACTTCCCCGGCGACGACACCCCCATCATCCGTGGTTCCGCTCTGAAGGCTCTGGAGAGCACTTCTACCGATCCCGATGCTCCTGAGTATGCTTGCATCAAGGAGCTGATGGATGCTGTCGATAGCTATATCCCCAACCCCGATCGTGAGGAGGATAAGCCCTTCCTGATGCCCATCGAGGATGTCATGACCATTTCTGGCCGTGGTACCGTTGCAACCGGTCGTGTTGAGCGTGGTATTGCTAAGGTTGGCGATGCTATGGAGATCGTCGGCATCAAGCCCGATCGTCTGAGCACCACCATCACCGGCTTGGAGATGTTCCGTAAGTCTCTGGACTTCGCTGAGGCTGGCGATAACATCGGCGCTCTGCTGCGTGGTGTGGATCGCACCCAGATCGAGCGTGGCCAGGTTCTGGCTAAGCCCGGCACTGTGCATCCCCACAAGGAGTTCGAGGCTCAGGTCTACGTTCTGACCAAGGACGAAGGCGGCCGTCACACTCCCTTCTTCTCCAACTATCGTCCTCAGTTCTACTTCCGTACCACTGACGTGACCGGCATCATCACCCTGCCCGAGGGCACCGAGATGTGCATGCCCGGCGATAACGTTATGATGCACGTTGAGCTGCTGACCCCCGTTGCTATGGAAGAGGGCCTGCGTTTCGCTATCCGTGAGGGTGGCCGTACCGTTGGTTCCGGTGTCGTTGGCAAGATCATTGAGTGATTTTGACCCTTCGTGCCTGTTCTGAGGCAAAAGGTTAACTTTACAAAGAGCGTTCTCATTCCGGAGAGTGAGAACGCTCTTTTTGTATCTTTACGATCCTCTGTCGGAAACGACAGGGGATTTTTGTTGTTTTGATATCAAAAATGCTTTACAAATATAGGTTGTTATGATATGCTGGTGATAGAAAACTGAAAGAAATCCTGAAGGGAGAACAGCGACATGTCGTTTGACTACAAGAAAGAGTATAAGGAGTTTTATCTCCCGCCGAAAAAGCCTCATATCATCACAATTCCTGCAATGAATTTTGTGGCCGTGCAGGGCAGGGGAGACCCCAATGACCCGAACGGAGAGTATCAGGCGGCTATGGAGCTGCTGTATGGTATTGCATTTACCATCAAGATGAGCTATAAGGGCAGCCATAAGATGAATGGCTACTTTGAGTATGTGGTGCCGCCGCTGGAAGGTCTGTGGCATCAGGAAGGCGTAGAGGGTGTGGACTATGCCCATAAAGAGAATTTTGAATGGATTAGCATGATCCACCTGCCTGAATTTGTGACCCGAGAAGAGTTTGATTGGGCTGTGCAGGAAGCGACCATCAAAAAGAAGAAGGATTTTTCTAAAGTGCAGTTCTTCCATTATGACGAGGGCCTATGTGTCCAGTGTATGCATGTTGGTTCCTATGATGCCGAGCCGGAGACCTTGGCCCAGATGGATACCTTTGCCGAGGTGCAGGGCTATGCGCTAGACTTCACAGAAACCCGCCGCCACCATGAAATTTACCTTTCCGATCCGCGCCGCACGGCCCCGGAAAAGCTGAAAACGGTGCTGCGTCACCCCATCCGGACAAAATAAATTTGGGAAAGTTCACAAAGACTGTCGCTTTTCCTTGTAAGATGTGCTATACTAAATTTATCTGTAAAACACATTGGATAGCAAAGGGAGGAGAACATCATGCAGCATGAAACTGTCATCGTGCTGGACTTTGGCGGCCAGTACAATCAGCTGATCGCGCGCCGTGTCCGCGAGAACAATGTCTACTGTGAAATCTATTCCTATAAAACCGACCTGTCGGTCATCAAGGCGAAGAACCCCAAGGGTATCATCTTCACTGGCGGCCCCAACAGTGTTTATCTGGAAGATTCGCCCACCATCGACCCCGAGATCTTCAATTGGGGTGTTCCCGTGCTGGGCATCTGCTATGGCAGCCAGCTGATGATGCACCTGCTGGGGGGGCATGTCTGTCGTGCGCCCGAGCGTGAGTACGGCAAGACGGAAGTCTTTGTGGACAACAGCAGCAAGATGTTCAAGGATGTGCAGCCCTCCACCATCTGCTGGATGAGCCACAACGACTATATTGAGCAGGCAGCCCCCGGCTTTAAGATTACGGCTCACACTGTGAACTGCCCCGTGGCAGCCGCAGAGAATGCTGAGAAGGGCCTGTATGCCGTCCAGTTTCACCCCGAGGTGCTCCATACTGCCGAGGGCAAGAAGATGTTCCACAACTTCGTATATAACGTTTGTGGCTGCACCGGCGACTGGAAGATGGACTCCTTTGTGGAGAACAATGTCAAGGCTCTGCGGGAGCGCATCGGCGACGGTAAGGTGCTGTGTGCCCTGTCTGGTGGTGTAGACTCCTCCGTGCTGGCAGCTATGCTGGCAAAGGCTGTGGGCAAGCAGCTGACCTGCGTGTTCGTGGATCACGGCCTGCTGCGCAAGAACGAGAAGGAAGAGGTTTGCTCCGTCTTTGGCCCGGGCAATGCCAACGGCTTTGACATCAACTTCATTTGTGTTGATGCCCGTGACCGCTATTTCAGCAAGCTGGCTGGTGTTACTGAGCCGGAACGTAAGCGCAAGATCATCGGCGAGGAGTTTATCCGCGTCTTTGAAGAGCAGGCAAAGAAGATTGGTAAGGTCGATTTCCTGGCACAGGGTACGATTTATCCCGACGTTGTGGAAAGCGGTTTGGGCGGTGAATCTACTGTCATCAAGAGCCACCATAACGTGGGCGGCTTGCCTGACACCGTGGATTTCAAGGAGCTGGTGGAGCCCCTGCGCAACCTGTTTAAGGATGAGGTGCGTCAGGTCGGTCGTGAGCTGGGCCTGCCTGAGTATTTGGTCAGCCGTCAGCCTTTCCCCGGCCCCGGTCTGGGCATTCGTATCATCGGCGAGGTGACCCCTGAGAAAGTCGCCATCGTGCAGGATGCAGATGCTATCTGGCGTGAGGAGATCGCCAAGGCTGGTCTGGATAAGGATATCAACCAGTATTATGCTGCCCTGACCAATATGCGCAGTGTCGGCGTGATGGGTGACGAGCGCACTTATGATTATGCTGTGGCTCTGCGTGCTGTGACCACCACGGACTTTATGACCGCTGAGAGCTACAATGTACCCTGGGATGTTCTGGGTACCGTGACCAGCCGTATCGTCAATGAGGTCAAGCATGTCAACCGCGTGTTCTATGACTGCACCGGTAAGCCGCCGGCCACGATCGAGCTCGAATAATGTGCGAATTCTGAAAAGTGTTGATGCAATGCGATATTTTGAGGTCCGAAAGGCCTTCTGATACTGCTTCGATACTATCGGACGATTATTTATCAAGAGAGACATAAGAATGCCCTCTGAGAAACGGTAAGTTTTTCAGAGGGCATTTTTGTGTCTATTTTTCTTTGCGCCACTTTTTCTTCGGTTCGTAGCGTCCGCAATCATCGGCGGTTTGCGGCCAGTTGAGCTTCCATTCCAGATACTCTTCCTTGGTGATCTCGCCATCCCGGAGCTGTTTCTTGCGGAGCTGCCACTCTTTCAGAAACTCATCCAACAGACGATACCGGAAGCTGACCGCCATGTGCTTTTCCGGGAAATCCGGGTCGGTGGTGTCTGTGACCTCATAGAGCCGGGTGCCGGGGTAGTGCTCGTCCAGCTCGAACAGAGTGTACATCACGTCCTCTGCGGCGTACAAGGTCGGCTCATAGAGGGAACGGTAGTTTACGTCCAGTACCTCCGCGATTTTGCGGAGCAGCTCTTCTTTGGGAGTGCGGGTGTTGCTTTCGTATTGTGCGATACGGATGTCTGCGCTCTTCTCCTCAAACCCGATGGCGATACCCAATTCCTTTTGGGTCATGCCACGGAAGTTACGGGCGCGCTTGATGCGGTCACCGACTGCCATATGGTTGCCTCCTGACTTAAACATATTTGTTGAACCCAGTATAGCACAGGAAAATAGGAGGTGCAATAGAAAATAAACAAAAAAGTTTAAGATTTCACCCGAAAACCTCTTGACTTAACGGAATGTGTTTAGTATAATGATGACACAAAAGATAAGCAAAAATGCTTAGTGAAAATTGAATGACCGCCAAACTGACCAAAACCGCCAAGACCTTCCGAAAGGAAGCGAGCACTCCGCAAGGGGACGGCACAGCACCGCCAAGGGGATATGCCTGCCGGAAGTCAGCGAGGATGAAGCGGCACCGAAATGAAACCGACAAAGAAAGGACAGAAAATGGAAAACAGCATTTTTATCAAGGCAGACGAGCTGGCAAAGGAGCTGGACATCTCGCAGGGTCTGGCGTACAAGATGATCGCCCAGTGGAACGAGGAACTGAGAGCCAAGGGCTACACGACCGTAGGAGGCCGGGTAAGCAGGAGGTACTATCAGGAGAAAATCTACGGGGCGGGGGAGGAGTGATAAGATGCCAGCCTACAAGGACAGCAGGCAAGGGACATGGTACGCTGCCTTCTACTTCGAGAACTGGAAAGGGGTGAAGCAGAAGAAGCTGAAACGAGGGTTTGCCACCAAGAAGGATGCTCTGGCGTGGGAGCGGGAGTTCCTTCTGCAACAGGC
>CALDLZ010000056.1 GCA_937915335.1 uncultured Faecalibacterium sp. | reverse complement strand
GCCCCCCCCCAACATGATACACTTCTATAAAAGGAGTGGTCGGCATGGAGCAAGTGCACATGATACGGAAATATGAATATTATGACCGCGACACTCTTTGCAGTATCATTGATGCCGATTTCACCACAAAGCAGGTGCGTGTGGAAAACAGGGTTGATTCCGTTCTGGACACCGCCTTTGGGGTCAACACGGAACCTACTTGGGACGATTTTCTAGAATTTCTAGCAAGCCGCTGCATTCCAAGAACCCGCTGCGGCCTTGGCTACTACCTTGATGCAGTCGGTGTACCGGAATATGACCCGGTGCAGCTGGTGGAAAAGACACAGGGACGGATGGCGGAGGATCACAAATGGCTCAAGATCATCTGATTTTGCATACCAATGACTGCCTGATCACCGCCAACACCATTTTGCGAAACAGCCTTGATCGTGGGTATATTCAGGAGTTCAACAATTGCAGCAGCCTGAAAGACCGCATTGTTTTTCTGGTGGATTCGGTGGAGGCCGCCACCGGCTTTTCCGGTTTTGACGCTTACTTCACCACACTGCTTGAACTGGATGCCCTGTTTCTGAATCAAGACCGGCATCTCAACAATATCGCACTGCTCCACACAGATTCTGGCTATAAGCCCTGTCCCATTTTCGATTGTGGGGCTTCATTCCTGCTGGAGTTCAATTTATACCGCCCTGATATTGAAACACGGGCGTTTCTTTCCAAAGCGCAGTGTCTGCCTTTCAAGTTCTCGTTTACCCGGACCGTTCACACAGCACAAAGTCTTTACGGAAAACAGCTGAAGATCGATTTTTTGAGAAGTGATATTGAGTCGCTTCTGGATACCTACCTCGACTACTATCCAAAGCCGTTCCGTTATCTGCTGAAGGATCGTGTGATGACCGTGCTGCTGGTACAGAAGAAAAGTTGTTTTAAGCGTTTCCAGGTCTTTGTTCCTCCCCCAGTTGACAAACCGCCCTTTTTTGCGTATTATAATAAGAACAAGGGGTCAGTATACCCCTTTGGCAAAAGCGAACAGCATTGACGAGGAGAGTACGCCCCGCCTGCGCCTGACAGAAAGCCCGAAGGATGGAACCGGGCAGGAACGCACGGGGTGGAAGATGGCCTCTGAGCTGTGGGGGTAAAGCGGTGTGCCGCCA
>CALDLZ010000055.1 GCA_937915335.1 uncultured Faecalibacterium sp. | reverse complement strand
GGCCAACATCCAGTTCGGCGAGGGCGGCGCGGGCACCTTCTCGGATGGCAAGCTGACCACCCGCATCGGCGATGAGCTCTGCGGCTTTGTTACCGAGGTGTTTTTGCAGCATGGTGCCCCGGCGGAGATCGCCTGGAAGCAGAAGCCCCATGTGGGCACCGACTTGCTCCGGGGTGTCATCACCTCCATCCGCAGGGAGATCGAAGCACTGGGCGGCGAGGTGCATTTCAATACCGCCCTCACTGGCTTTGAGCGGAAAAACGGCCAGCTGACCGGGATCTTCACCACCAGCGGAAGCTTCCCCTGTGAAGCGCTGGTGTTTGCCGTGGGCCACTCGGCCCGGGATACCTTCGGGATGCTGATGGACAGCGGCCTGACCCTGGAATGCAAGCCCTTCAGCGTGGGCTTCCGGGCGGAGCATCTGCAGAGCGAGATCGAAAAGAGCCTGTACCACGAGGCTGCCGGACACCCGGCCCTGCCGCGCGGTGAATATCAGCTATCACAGCATGTAGGAAATCGGTGCGTTTATACGTTCTGTATGTGTCCTGGTGGTCAGGTGGTGGCCTCGGCCAGCGAAGAGGGCCGGGTGGTCACCAACGGTATGAGCTACCATGCCCGCAATGGCAAAAACGCCAACGCTGCGGTGGTGGTCAGCGTGGGAGCTGAGGATTTTGCAGGCGACCCGCGCAAGGCAATCGCATTCCAGCGGGAGCTGGAGGCCAACGCCTACGCCGCCGGACGCAAGGGCGGGGCCTACGCCGCCCCGGCGGAGAATATCCAGAGCTTCCTTGAGGGGCGCGGCCAGCTGAATATTGGCCGGGTAGAGCCCACCTATGACCGGGGCGTTGTGGCGGCTGACCTGGGCGCTCTGCTGCCTGGTGAGCTGGCCGAGACCCTGCGGGCGGGCCTGCGCGCCTACGAGCGCAAGATCGCGGGCTACACCGCGCCGGAAGCCATACTGACCGGCCTTGAGACCCGCACTAGCAGCCCCGTGCGGCTGAAACGGGAAGAGAATTTTGAATCGGCCCAGCTGGCAGGCTTGTACCCCTGCGGCGAGGGTGCCGGATATGCGGGCGGCATTATGAGCGCCGCCGTGGACGGCCTGCGGGTCGCCCGTGCGATCATCGGCCGGTACGCACCGGCAGAAGGGTGAGAACAATCGATGAATTATCGTGAAAACGATACAACACAGGAAAACGAGGGAAAACAGGTGCAGCGGGAGCTGGAAGAGCAGCTCCGTGCCTTTGGCGATACCATGACGGATGCCTTTGCCCATGGCTTTGAGGGAAAAGGCATGGACATCGGTGACCGTGCCTGGGATGTGGGCAAGGCCGCGGTTCACGCGGCCAACTACGGCATCTCGGAAGCGGGCAAGGCCATGCGGCAGGCCCGGGACAGCTATTACCAGAGCCAGCAGCAGGCCCGTGCCGAGGGCGGCACAACAGAGCAGAGCACCGGGATGCCCCAGTGGGCGAAGAATTTCTTTGCCCAGAGAGGAGAGCTTACCGCGGTAGAAAAGCTGCGCAAGGATGGCAAAAAGCGCTATGATGCCGGTGTGGTCCTGCTGGCTGTGGGCATCACGTTTACGGTCATCTTCGGGTTGGGAGCTGTGGGCTGTCTGGTGGCGCTGGGCTTTGTCTCGCCGAGCGTTGTGATAGACAGCGTACAGGTGATAGACGGTGCGCTGTTTGCCAATACGGCCTACAATGTGCTGGGCATCGTCAGCGGCGTGCTGACCCTTGTGACAGCAGGTTTTGGCTGGATGACGGACTGCGGCGCTTCCCGGATGAAGGCTGGTAAGCAGATGAGCCGGCTGGCTGATCTGGCCGACGGCATGGATCACGAGCAGGGTGTCTCGGTAGAGCTGCTGGCCGACCTGCTCCACCAGAAAAAAAGAAAAACGCTCAAAAAGCTGAAAAAATACATCCGTAAAGGCTGGCTGAACGCATGGCTGGATGACAAAACGGAGACCTTGTATCTGACGGCGGAGGATTACCGCGCCGCCCAGAGCCGCCCGGAGCCCCAGCCTGCCCCCGAGCAGGCCCAGCCCGAGGAGCAGGAGGAAACGCCCCTGAACCTCGAGACGGCCCGCCGCTTTGCCAAGGTGCTGGAACAGGAGCAGAGCGTGATGCAGGATGCGCAGGGCCGGGAGGAACTGGCTCGGATGTGCAAGACCACCACCGCCATCTGCGACTGGCTGGAAGCCCACCCTGAGAGCCTGCCCAAGGCCCGCCGCTTTGCGGAATACTATATTCCCACCACCTTAAAGCTCCTGCACACCTATAACGATGTGCAGGGCCAGCAGGGAGAAAACGCCGAGACCATCCGCCGGGATATCGCGGGCATTCTGCACACCCTGAACCAGGCATACAGCAACCTCTACGACAACCTGCTTTCTGACGTGGCCATGGATGTTTCCAGTGAGATCGCTGCTTTGCAGGGAATGCTGGCCAACGACGGCCTGACCGGAGGTGGACTGCAATGACCTACCGGGCCTGGAACCTGAAACCACTGGATCGTGGGGCACTGAAAGAACTGACCGCCGCCATCGCCCAGCAGAATACTGAAGAACTGGAAGAACGCGCCATGGAGACCGAAGAGGAACCGTGGAGCGAGGAAAAATACCGTGCCACCCTGGCGGCCCAGCAGAAGGAAGCCGGACTGCTGGCGGGCATCCTGACGGCTCGAGGCATCACCGACCCCGCTGAGGCCCTGACCCTGTTGGCCGGGGAGGAAGAGCTCACCGACCCCATGCTCCTGACCGACATGGACAAGGCCTGTGCCCGCATCCTGGATGCCATCGATCGGGAAGAGACCATCGTCGTCTTTGGCGACTACGATGTGGACGGCGTGACCGCCACGGCCCTGCTCTACCAGCACCTCAAGGGGATGGGAGCCAACGTCAAGTGTATGCTGCCCAGCCGAGAGGGCGACGGCTACGGCCTTTCCAAGAACGCCATCCAGTCCATCCACGATAAGGGCTACCAGCTCATTGTCACTGTGGATAACGGCATCTCCGCGCTGGAAGAAGCCGAGTTCGCGGCTTCGCTGGGGGTGGACCTGATCATTACCGACCACCATCTGCCCCACGATACCCTGCCCAAAGCCATTGCCGTGGTGGATCCCCGCCGCGCCGATGATACCAGCCCTTTCAAGGGTCTGTGCGGCGCGGGCGTGGCCTTCAAGCTCTGTGCCGCGCTGGACGGCTGCCCGCCCGAGGAAATGCTGGATTACTGCGGCGACCTGGCCGCTGTGGGCACCGTTGCTGACGTGATGCCCCTGACCGGCGAGAACCGCACCCTGGTCAAAGCGGGCCTGCGTCAATTGCAGAACTCTGACCGGCCGGGTCTTGCCGCCCTGCTGGATGAGGTAGGACTGGGCAGCAAGCCTGTCACCGCCGAAAATGTCAGTTACGCCCTGGCACCCCGCATCAACGCGGCGGGCCGGATGGACAGCGCCGTGACGGCTCTGCAGCTGGTGCTGTGCGAGGACGAGGAACGCGCCGCCGAGCTGGCGCATAGACTGAACGAGATCAACGTCCAGCGGCAGGAGACCGAGGGCGAG
>CALDLZ010000054.1 GCA_937915335.1 uncultured Faecalibacterium sp. | reverse complement strand
ATCCCGGATGACCGTCAGGGTACGCAGGCCCAGAAAATCCATTTTCAGCAGACCCAGTTCCTCGATCTCGGTCATGTTGAACTGGGTCACGGGCAGACCGTCATTGGTGGCCAGCGGCAGATAATAGTCCGTGGGTTCCGGGGTAATGACAACGCCTGCCGCATGGGTGGAAGCATGGCGTGGCATTCCCTCCACCTTCATGGCGGTGTCAAGGAGCTCCGTCACCTGCGGGTCAGTCTCATACATCCGCTTGAGCTCCGTCGAGATCTCCAACGCCCGCTTGATGGTCATTTTGAGTTCCGTCGGAACCTGCTTTGCCACCACATCCACGTCCTGATACGGCATTCCCATCACACGGCCCACATCACGGATGGCGTTGCGGGCCGCCATGGTACCAAAGGTAACGATCTGGGCCACATGGTCGGCACCGTACTTGCGGTTGACGTAGTCAATGACCTCCTGACGGCGCTCGTAGCAGAAATCCACGTCGAAATCGGGCATACTGACACGCTCCGGGTTCAGAAAGCGCTCGAAGATCAGATTATAGCGGATGGGGTCAATGTCCGTGATGCCGACACTGTACGCGGCGATGCTGCCCGCGCCGGAACCACGGCCGGGGCCCACCGGGATGCCCTGGCTCTTGGCGTAGTTGACGTAATCCCAGACGATGAGGTAGTAGTTGGTATAGCCCATCGTCTTGATAACGCTGATCTCGTAGTTCAGACGGTCTTTGTTCGCCTGGGGCACATCGGGGCCATAACGGCGCTCCAGACCCTCCCAGCAGAGCTTTTCAAAGAATTCCTGGTTGTCCATGCCGCCGGGGGCTTTATAGTAAGGGATCTTGGTGTGGCCGAACTCGAAATCAAAATTGCACTGGTCGGCAATGATCCGGGTATTGGCACAGGCCTCCGGCACCATGGCGAAGAGGTCATACATCTCATCCGTCGTCTTGACGTAAAATTCGTCCGTCTGGAACTCCATGCGGTCGGCATCCTGCATGGTCTTGCCGGTCTGGATGCAGAGCAGGACGGCCTGCATCTTGGCATCCTCCTTGCGCAGATAATGGGAGTCATTGGTGGCCGCCATGGGGATGCCGGTCTCCCGGGCCAGCTTGATGAGCTGGGGCAGGACGATGTTATCCTCTTCCAGCCCGTGATCCTGCAATTCGATGTAGTAGTTCCCCTCGCCGAAGAGGTCACGGAACCAGAGGGCAGTCGCCTTGGCCCGTTCGTAATCCCCGGCCAGAATGGCCTGCGGCACCTCACCGGCCAGGCAGGCAGAAAGGCAGATCAGACCCTCGTGGTACTGCTCCAACAGCTGCTTGTCCACACGAGGTTTGGAGTAAAAGCCCTCTGTAAATGCTTTGGAGACCAGCTTGGCAAGGTTTTTGTAGCCTGTCTCGTTCTTGCAGAGCAGGATCAGGTGGTTGTTGCCGTCGATCTTATTCACCTTATCGAAGCGGGTGCGGGTGGCCACATAGACCTCGCAGCCGATGATGGGCTTGATGCCCGCCTTTTTGGCGGCCTTGTAAAACTGCACGCAGCCGTACATAACACCGTGGTCGGTGCAGGCAATGGCGTTCTGGCCGCACTCCTTCACCCGATCCATCAGCTGGTCGATGCGGCAGGCACCATCCAGCAGGCTGTATTCGGTATGGATATGGAGGTGGACGAAGTCTCTCCCCTGCTTGTTGCCCTCACTGGGTTCGGTCATGTCGTTTCCTCCTTTTCCGCGTTCTCTTCCAGCCGCCTGCGCAGGTCATCGGCCAGCGCTTCCAGCTTCTTCATCCGGTGAGAAAGTCCCGATTTGCTGACGGGCGGGTCAAAGCAGGTGCACAGGGCCGTCAGAGACAAATCGGGGTTTTCCATCCGCTTGGCCGCCGCCTGCTGCAAGACCTCGGGCAGGGTTTCCAGCGCGCCCTGCTCCTGCAAAAAGCGGATGACACGGGTGGTCTGGGCGTTGGCCCGGGCCGTCTTGCCCAGGTTGGCGGTATCGCAGTTTGTCTGGCGGTTGATCTGGTTGCGCAGCTGCTTGACTGCCTTTTGCGCGTTCATCTGAGCCGAAGCCTCCGCCGCCCCCATAAACGCAAGGATGCGCTCCACGCCGGCGCTGCTCTTGACGTAAATCAGGTTTACGCCATTGCGGCGGGTTCTGTGGGGCGCAAATTCATGCTCGGCGAGCAGGGCCTCAAAATCTTTTGCCAGATTGGTTCGTCCGGTCAGAAATTCCAGATTATATTCCTTTTGCGGGTCAGTCACCGTACCGCTGCACAGGAACGCCGTGCTGATGTAGACACTGACGCAGGTCTGACACCGGATGAGCCCCGGGTCGATCTGCAAACTCGTCTCGCTGCCGGTGGTGCCGAACAGCTCGTGCATCCGGCGCACCTGTTCCGGCTCCCGGATGCCAAACTCATACACCACACCGCTGGGACGGGGCTTTTCCAGCACGCTGCCCTGCACGCCGCAGCGGGCGAACAGCTGTTCCGCCACCCGGGCTGTCAACTCCTGCTCGGTCTGCAGCACAAGGCCGCGTGCATCAAAATATTTGGCAAAGCAGGCGATGCCGTAAGCCGCCGCCCGCACACAGCAATCCTTTTGCAGCTGCAAGCTGCGCTGTGCGATCTCTTCCCGTGCCTGGGATGCAAAACTCATGTTGTTCTCGTTTCTATTCTCAAAAGGCTGTCCGGTCAGCGCGCCGCGTCACGGTGCTGGATGCCGGTCTGATAGCCCAGCTGTTTACAGTATTCTGCGATCTTCCGCGCAAAGGTGATGGAGCGGTGCTTGCCGCCGGTGCAGCCCACCGCAATGGTCAACTGGCTCTTGCCCTCCTTGACATATAGGGGCAGGGCATACTCAAGAAAGCTCTCATACCGGCGCAGCAGCTCCTGCGCTTCGGGATGGCTCATAACAAAATCCACCACTTCCTCATCCAGGCCCGTTTTATGCTTGAGCTCCGGGACATAGAAGGGGTTGGGCAGGCAGCGGACATCCAGCACAAGGTTGGCGTCCTCCGGGATGCCGAACTTGAAGCCGAAGGACATCACGGTGAGCCGCATCGCCGCCTTGGCCCCGCCATTTGGGGCGAACAAATCACAGATCCGCTCCTTGTTCTGGGCCGTGGAGAGCAGCTCCGTATTGATGGTATAGTTTGCTCGTTCCCGGAAGGGCTGCAAGATCTGCCGTTCCTTCGCCAGTGCCTCCCGGGTGGAGATGCCCTCGGCAATGCTGATGGGATGGCGGCGGCGGGTCTCACTGTATCGGCGCATCAGGACATCATCCGGGGCATCAATGAACAAAATTTCATACTCGATGCCCTGTTCATCCAACTGGTTCAATGCCTGCCGGATCTGCTCACTGGTGCGGCAGCCACGCACATCCATGGAGAGTGCCACCCGCTTGAGCTGGTTGTCGCCCGCCTTGGAAAACGCTGTGATGCTGGGCAGCAGCTCTGCCGGAACATTATCGATGCAAAAGAAACCGATATCCTCCAGCGCGTTCATCGCAACCGATTTTCCCGCGCCGGAAAGCCCGCTGACGATCAGAAGATCCATACCCTTTTCCCTCTTTATGCCTTGACCACTCGAATTTCCTTTTCCAGGTCGAACCCGGTCTTTTCCTTTACGATGGTCCGTACCTCATCGCACAGGGCCAGCACATCAGCGCAGGTAGCGCCGCCCAGATTCACCACAAAGCCGCAGTGCTTCTCGCTGACAGCGGCCCCGCCGTGGCAGTAGCCCCGCAGGCCGCACTGGTCGATCAGGGCGGCCGCAAAGGCCCCCACCGGCCGCTTGAAGGTACTGCCGGCGCTGGGCTTATCCAATGGCTGCTTGTCGATGCGCTTCTGCATCAGTTCATCCATCCGAGCCCTGATGGCCTCCGGATCGCCGGGGTTCAGCCGGAAAACAGCGCTCAGAATGCAGCCGCCGTTTTCCTCAAAGATACTGTGCCGGTAGGAAAGGTCGAGCTTGGCGGCCTCTTCCGTCACAACCATTCCCTCTCTGGTGAAGTAGGTCACGGTAGAGAGCACATCCTTCACCTCGCCGCCGTAGGCACCCGCATTCATATATACTGCACCGCCCACCGTGCCGGGAATGCCGTAGGCAAATTCCAGGCCGGTCAGGCCCTTTTCCAATGCTGCCTTGCAGAGGGCGGAAAGCTTTGTTCCGGCCCCCACCGTGATGCTGACCGCGCCATCCGGCGCTTCGGCAAAGCGGAGTTCCTGCTGCATCGCCGTGGTGTCGATGATCGCGCCCCGGTAGCCTGCGTCCTCAAACAGGATGTTGCTGCCGTTGCCCAGCAGGTAATATTTCACATCACATTTTTTGCACAGGGCCACAGCCTTGCAGAGCTGCTCCGCATTTTCGGGCAGGATAAATACATCCGCCGGGCCGCCGATCCGGAAAGTGCAGTGGGCGGCAAGGGGTTCGTTTTCCATAAAGGAAATACCGGCTGTGTGCAGCTGTTGTTTCAATCGTTCCATAAAAACA
>CALDLZ010000053.1 GCA_937915335.1 uncultured Faecalibacterium sp. | reverse complement strand
TTGTGTGACTGGAGTTCAGACGTGTGCTCTTCCGATCTAGAAGCTGCACGACTGCATCGACAAAGTTGCGGCAGCACTGGGACAGGACAGCACCGATGTATTCCGTGTACTGCTGGCAAAGCTAATCGAGCAGCCGGAGGAAAATCAAACCTTCGACCGCCTGCTGGAGATGGCAGAGAAATTCGCTGCAAAGTACGAATAAAATACCGTAGATTCCATAAGCGAGTGACCTGAAAAGGCCGCTCGCTTTTTTGTTTACCACGAAATATGAAGGGAGGAACGCAATGCCAAACAAGACGCAAGAATACCTGAACCTTGCCCAGCAGACGGCAAAGGAATTGACCCGGTATTGGGAAAACTGGACGGATTACCTGACTACTGCATCCCGGCTGTACAAGTACAGCTTTGCCGACCAGCTCATGATCTATGCCCAGCGTCCCGATGCCACCGCCTGTGCCAGCTTCGATATTTGGAACAACCGCATGAACCGCTACGTTCGGCGCGGTTCCAAGGGCATCGCCCTGTTAGACCAGTCCAGCAGTGTGCCGCACCTGCACTATGTCTTTGATGTAAGCGACACCGGGGTGCGCCGCAATTCACGTGACCCGGAGGTATGGCAGCTCGGCCCCGATCTGGTGCAGCCAGTGTCGGAAATGATCACCAGAGAGTACGGTGTTTCCCACGAACGGTTCAGCCAGCAGATTTCCGACCTTACTGGTAAGCTGGTAGATTCCTACTGGGACAACAACAGCGGTGACATTCTCGACATCGTTGACGGTTCGTTCCTGATGGATTATGATGAAGCCGGACAGGAGTTTCAGTTCAAGTCCGCCGCCGCGATCAGCATCCTGTATACGATTCTGGAACGCTGCGGCCTTGAGCCGGACGGCCACTTTGACCGGGACGATTTTCAGGCTATCTTCTCTTTTTCCACGCCTGCCGCCGTGTATGCGCTGGGCACCGCAGTCAGCGAATGCAGCCGGGATGTGCTGCGCAATATCGAAAGAACCGTAAAAACAACTATCCGCCGCCGCAATATAGAAAGGAGCCAGTATGAATATGAACAGCAGGAACGTGACCTACTCGACCATCGGGGACTACCAATTCCCGAACCTGACCCTGCCCCAGCAGGAGAAAGCACTGGGCAAGTACGGACGACTGCGCCGGACTTACCTGATGAAGCATCGCCCGGTGCTGTACAACTCGATGCTCCTGTCGGGGACTCTGCATCCGCACCTGTTGGAAGTGGAGCAGACCGCAGAGAGCCGGATGCAGCAGACCATGCAGGAGTTGCTGAAGCAGAACCCGGCTCCGAACAAGGAGCAGCATCAGATGGAGTGGGTGCAGCACATGAACAGCCTGAAAGCACAGGCCGAGGAACTGGTGCTGAACGAGCTGATTTACAGCTAAGTTTCTTCGATGCCCACATTCCCACCGAAGCCGAACAAATTGAATCCATCGACCAAGCGGAGAGCGAAAAAACGCCCTCTGCTTTTGTTTTGTCACAGTCCGAGATCGAGCATGAACTGCGCAAGCATGGTTCCGGCTTTCAGGATGGAAAACAGCGAATCATAGAACTGTACCAGACCCAGCCAGACCGTAAACTCCGCGCCAAGGCACTAGCAGCAGAATATGGCATCGGCGGACACTCCCACGATTTTCTGGATGGCCGCAGCGGCTTTGTGAATCACGCGGGAAATGGCTTTGAATTTGACCGTTACCCAGAACATCAAAAGTTCACATTAAGCTGGATACAGGTTGAAAAGTATATCGACCTGATGATCCAGTCTGACCGCTATCTCACGGACAAGGAAAAAGAATATCGTGCCGCCGTGCAGGAAGCAGAACGCCAACTTCCCATGCTGGAGGGTGCAACCGCCGAGGAATATTCTGGATTGAAGGCGCAGTACCCGGATGCACTGATCGGGTTCGAGCAGAACGGCAATTATCTCTTTTATGATAAAGATGCCGTTACCGTGCAGCAGACTCTGCGCACCAACCTGTTGTCGCAGGAAAACGCACTGGGCCGGGTCAAGGTCACAGGTTTCCCTGCCGAGCAGTGGGCGGCAGAAGTAAAAAAGCTGTGGGCAGAGGGCAACAGCATCTATCTGGCCGGGCAGAACGAAGATGGAACCCACCATCAGACCAAGTATCTGCGGGAGGAAGATTATCTGCCAATCGGCAGCATCATCAAGCTGGATGGCCGGGATTTCCGTGTAGAGCATATCAATTTTATGTTCAAATCCGTCAGCTTACAGGATATGGACTTGACCAACAGCGGACAACCCATCTTCCGGGTCGAACGATTGCCCCATATCCGGGAACTGTATGAACAACAACAGGACGAAATTGTTGAGCTTCCTCCCGAAAAGGCCATTGATTACAAGGTCGGTGATTCTGTTGTAGTAGACCTCCCCACTCGCACCATCGAGGGCAAAGTTGGCTACGTTGGCGAAACCGATGTGCGCATCGATACCAGCGCGCAGGGCTATTCGTGGAGTAATGAGGTGCTGAACAAGCAGCAGTTTGAGGATGGGCTGCGGCAGGATGAGCCGGAACTGTCCGATGAAGAACTGGATAAGCTGCCTATCTCTGTGGAAGTCAACGGCGAATGGCAGACCTTCCCGGATGCAGCCGCCGCAGACGAAGCCCTGAATGCGGCTCCTTCTCCTGAAGCGGCTGGAAATTTCCACATCACGGACGAGCATCTGGGCGAGGGCGGTGCAAAGCTGAAGTACACCCGGAACATTGCAGCCATCCGCACCCTGTTCCAGTTGGAGCAGGAGCATCGCGGTGCCACCGCCGAGGAACAGCAGATTCTTTCGCAATATGTTGGCTGGGGCGGTCTGCCGGATTCCTTTGACCCTGACAAGGGCAACTGGGCAAAAGAGTACGCAGAACTGAAAGGGCTGCTCTCCGAGGATGAGTACGCCGCTGCCCGTGGCTCTGTCCTGAACGCCCACTACACCAGCCCCACCGTGATCCATGCCATTTACAATGCAGTGGAGCGCATGGGGTTCCGCAGCGGCAACATTCTGGAGCCGAGCATGGGCGTTGGCAACTTCTTCGGGATGCTGCCGGACACCATGCAGGACAGCCGCCTGTATGGTGTGGAACTGGACAGTATCACGGGTCGCATTGCGCAAAAGCTCTACCCGGAAGCCAACATTAAGGTGGCCGGCTTTGAAACCACTGACCGTCGCGATTTTTATGACCTTGCCGTAGGCAATGTGCCTTTCGGCCAGTACAAGGTGAATGACAAGGCGTACAACAAGCTGGGATTTTCTATCCACAACTACTTTTTCGCCAAGGCCATCGACCAAGTGCGTCCGGGCGGCGTCGTGGCATTTGTTACCAGCCGCTACACGCTGGACAGTAAGGATTCTTCTGCCCGCAAGCACATTGCAGAACGAGCCGATCTGCTGGGTGCCATCCGTCTGCCCAACAATGCTTTCCGTGCCAATGCTGGCACCGATGTTGTCAGCGATATTATCTTCCTGCAAAAGCGCGACCGCCCCATCGACCATGAGCCGGACTGGGTTCAGCTAGGCAAAACGGAAGATGGCTTTGCCATCAACCAGTATTTTGTAGACCACCCGGAAATGGTGCTGGGTGAATTGACCACCGAAAGCACCCAGTATGGCCATGACATGACTGTTGCACCCATCGAGGGTGTAGTTCTGGCAGAACAGCTTGCTGAAGCGGTACAGCATATTGAGGGACAATATACCGAAGTCGAGGTAGAAACACCAGATATTGCGGACGCCGAAAATGAACGGCACATTCTCCCGGCTGACCCGGATGTAAAAAACTTCTCCTATACTGTGGTGGACGGTGAGGTGTATTACCGGGAAAATTCCGTTATGACACAGGTGGAGCTGTCCGACACTGCCAAAGGCCGTGTGACCGGGATGGTGGAGCTGCGGCAAATCGTTAATGAACTGATTGACCAGCAGTTGAACGATTTTTCGGATGCTGACATTCAGGCAACGCAGGAAAAGCTGAACACCGCCTACGATGCTTTTTCCGCAAAATATGGCTTGCTGAATGACCGCAAAAACGGCAGATTATTTGAGCAGGATTCTTCTTACTATCTGCTCTGTTCTCTGGAAAATCTGGACGAGCAGGGGCAGCTCAAAAGCAAGGCGGCAATGTTCACCAAGCGCACCATTCGCCCGGAACGCACCGTTACCAGCGTAGATACTCCTACAGAAGCCCTTGCGGTGTCTATCGGAGAACGTGGCCGGGTGGACTTGCCCTATATGGCAGAACTGCTCGGCACTCCCGGCGAGTATGGGCGCATTACCAGCGAACTGTCCGGCGTGATCTTCAAAGACCCCGGCACAGACCCCACCGACCCGGAAGCGGGCTGGCAAATGGCAGACGAATACCTGTCCGGCAACGTCCGGGCAAAGCTGCGCATGGCACAGCTTGCCGCCGAAACCAACCCGGAGTTTGCAGTCAATGTCACCGCACTGGAAAAAGCACAGCCAA
>CALDLZ010000052.1 GCA_937915335.1 uncultured Faecalibacterium sp. | reverse complement strand
CTCTCCAGCAGGCTGTTCAAATCGCCGATCTGAAAGTTGGAAACGCCGATGGCACGCAGCTTGCCTGCCTTGTAGGCATCTTCCAGGGCGCGCCAGGCGGCACGGTTGCCCTCCACATAGCGGTCCTCGCACTGGTTCACCTTGTCCCAGGGCTGAGGGCTGTGAATGATCATCATATCAAGGTAGTCCAGCCCCGTCTTACGCAGGGTCTCGTCAATGCTGGCGGCGGCACTCTCGTAGGTCTTGTGCTCGGCAGCGACCTTGGAGACCACAAACAACTCCTCGCGGGGGATGCCGCAGGTGCGGATCCCCTCGCTCACGCCGCGCTCGTTGCCGTAGGCCTGAGCGGTGTCAAAGTGGCGGTAGCCCAGCCTTGCGGCAGCCTTTACGGCCTCGGCGACATTGGCATCGTCGATAAACCAGGTGCCCAGACCCAGCTGAGGGATGGAAACACCATTGCTTAAAGTCAAAGAGTTCGTGTACATTTTGCAGAACCTCCTGTTTGTTTCGTTGGCCTTATTCTACAACTTCAACTCAACTTTAAGTCAAGGGCTTTTTGTCGGAAGTTTTTGCACAGAGGAAAAAGCTCTGCTGGGAGAAACAGCAGAGCCTTTCCGGGTATGGAGAAGTATGGGAGAAGAGCGTGGCGCTCGCTACTGGTCGTCAGACGGGCTCTGGGAGTGAGCCTTGTCTGAAACATCCGGGGAAAAGGGGCGGCGCGTTGCTTTGCGCCGCTGGTACCGGATGCCGAGCAGCGTGAATACGACACCGGTGACAAAGGAGCCGACGCCGACCACAATATAGGCATCGGCACCGCTGTGCAGCAGCACCGAGCCATACCCGGCCAGAACGATGGAAAGACCCGGAATGTGTTTCTGATACAGCAGCGACGCGATACCGACCGTTAAAAGCAGACAGGCTGCGGAGAGAGTGCAGTTGATTCGGATTGCCCGCCTTTGACGAAGCTTGCGCACGCGGCGGCGAATTTCCTCCATACGAACATTCGCCTTCTGGGTCATGGACAGACCTCCTTTGGTAAGAATCTGCGGAGGGCTGTTTTCCGTCCTCTCTATCTCTTATAAGACACGAAAAACGGATTCCTTTCACCCGAAATCAAAAAAATATTAAAAAAGTTCCCGTCCTCGGCAGAGAACGGGAAACGATTCAGTGGAAAGTGGTGTGCAGCCCCCTGTGGAGCAGCCGCACCACAAACAAAACGACGATGATGGCGGAAGGAAAGAAATATCCCAGCATCCGCCACAGGCCGTCCGCCGTGATGAGCAGATTATAGATGCCGTGGAGCACCATGCAGACCCCCAGGATGCCGATGGTGCCGGTCAGGGAGAGCCAGGGCCGCCGGAACACATAGGCCAGCGCCAAACCGGTCAGGATGCCGCAGACCAGATGCAGCGCACCTGCGGACATGCCCCGGATGAGCAGGAAGAAAAAGTTGCCTGCCCCGTTTTCGGTCAGATAGCAGACATTTTCAAAGGTGGCAAAGCCCACCGCAATGCCGATGGCGGCAGGGGTCAGGCTGTGGGAATCCGGCTCGAAGATTAAAAAGTAGAGCAGTAAGGGTAGCAGCTTCATAATTTCCTCACAGACCGGTGCGATCTCAATGGCCGTGGTAACAACGTCACTCTGGTGCCGTCCCATGAAAAAGCTGCTGACGTAGGCTGAGAGCAGACAGGCGGCCATGCCCAGCACCACGAATAAGGTGAACCGCCGGGTGCTGCCCGGTGTGAACAGCTGGGAAAGCAGCATGGGCACCGCCAGACACAGGAAAATATTTTCGATGTAGGTCATGGGGCCTCCTCATGCAGGACGTGGGGCAGGAAGCCGACCAGAGAGAGCGTCAGCAGGATGTCCACAAAGTGATAGAGGTTGAAGTGGGTGTAATCGCGGATGTACCCGGAGACCACGAAAAGCAGGATCTGCAGGGCCATCTCCCAAAGGAGGGAGAGCTCATAGAGGCGGGGCCGCTTTTCCTCTCGCAGTGCGGACAGGCAGAGGTAGGTCAGCCCGCCAAAGGTAAAGGCCACCGTGCCATACATCAGCGGCGAGGGGCCGAACACCTGCGCCAGAAGCACGATCCCCGCCACCGAGAGGGCCGCAGCCAGTGCGGCAGGGGAAAAGGGTGGTCGCAAGGTCTCCCAATACAGAATTTCCAGCGAGATGAAGAAAAAATAGGAGGCCATCCAGGAGCACTCGGCCACGTAGAAGATCTGCGGGCCGTATCCCATGATGACCAAGTGGAGCAGATAATACAGCGTGCCCATCATAAAACTGGCATAGCCGAATGCCAGGATCAGGCAGGAGCGGCTGTGCCGCCGGAACGCGAGCACGAACGAAAGAACCGCCATGCAGCCGAGAACGAGCACCTGAAACAAATTGTCAATGATCTCAAAGCTCATCGTGATCTCCCGGGTGCTTTTTATCGCTGCCACGGCGCAGACGGTAAAGCAGAATGGTCACGGTACAGCCCAGAAGGAAGGAGAGCAGGCCGACCAGAATGTAGCCGTCGGCACCCCGCTCGCTCAGCAGCCCGGCGGTACCGGTGGGTGCGGCAGGAACAGAGACAGGTGCACCTGTCCAGCCGGGCATGGCAATGCTCAGACCGATCACAAGCACCAGACAGGCCGCAATGCAGCCCGCGTCAATGACGTGCCGCCGCCTGATCCGCTCTGCCTGCTGCAGCCGGGCCGCGCGCTTGAGGATCAATTCAGTGCGCTCTGCATCAGTTTTCATGCTGATACCCCTCCTCTTCCAATAGTTGTTTTAACCGCTGCTTGCCCCGGTAGACCAGGTTTGTTACCTGCTGCTCGGTGTGTCCCAGCACCTGCGCGGCCTGCCGGTAGGTCATCTCTTCAAAATAGACCAGGAACAGTGTTTCCCGGTATTCCTGCTTCAGCTTTGCCAGTGCGGCGTACAGCTGGCGGTTCTGCTCACTCTGGAACAGCTCTGTCTCGGCCAGCGCCTCGTCCGGCAGTTCAAAAGGCATCTCGTCCAGAAACAGAAAGAACCGCCGCCGGGTCTTGCAGCGCAGTGCAAGGTTGCGGGCGGTCTTATATAAGTAGGCCTTGAAGCAGCCATCCGCGATGGGACGCTCCTTGGCAAAAATCTGCGCAAAGGCCTCGATCATCAGGTCCTCGGATTCATGCACATCGCCCAGCACGCCGTTGATGTACAGAGTCAGCGCGTCTCCGTAACGCTCCACCAACAGTTGGGCCGCAGCCTCGTCCCCGGCAAGATACTGCCGGTAGGCTGTTTCGTCTGAGATCATCAGGTTTGGTTCCTTTCCGTGTTGTACACATTTCATCGTGTCTATTTTATATAAGATGAAGGAGATTTGCAAGAGAAAGAACGATTTTTGCACGATTTTAGGTCGGCAAAAATTGTTTTTGGGGCAAAAAATGAAGATTTTGCCCCGAAACAGGCAAAAATTGAGGATTGAGCGGGGAACGGAAATTCTGTATATTAAAGATGTAAAGAGAAGGAAACGTCTGCTCTTGCAGACAGAAGGAGAAGAAAATGAAGATCGAAACATGGGTGCAGGCCCCGGAAGGCAGACTGAACGCAGGGGTGCTGCTGGAAGCGGGAGAGGATGTCAGCGCAGTGCAGGTGCTGGATGCCCTTGACCGTCAGGCACGGGAAAAGGGAATCTGGCTGCTGGGCCGTGCCGCCCTGCGGCGGGAGGGCCGCAAGGTCGGCGTGCAAACCTGTATTCTGCCCGCAATGGAACTGCCGCCGCTGGAGAGCCGCACGGCAGTTTACCGTTTGAAGCAGCCGACGGAAGCGCAGGTCGAACAGCAGCTGCAGGCACTGGCCCAGACCCAGATGATCTCCACCGAGGATGACCAGCCGGCCCATGCGGGAGATCTGGCTATGCTGGACTTTGATGCCGTACTGGAGGATGGTACCCGCTTCTCCGGCAGCATGGGCAGGAACGGTACTTATCGCCTGGCCCCCGGTGAGGATCTGCCGGATGGTGTCTGGCAGGTTGTGGTTGGCAAAAAGGCGGGGGAGAGTTTTGCCTGCAAGGTGCAGCTGCCCCACACCTACGAGGATAAGCGTGCCGCCGGGAAAACGGCAGCGTACACCGGAACGGTGAAGAAAATCGTGCACCAGACTATGCCCACCCTGGATGATGCCTTTGCCCGGAGCTTTGGCCAGAAGGATCTGATTGCCCTGCGGGAGCAGCTGAAAAACAAGTTTGTGGAGCAGGAGACCAAAGCCGCAAAGCGCATTGTTGCCCAGCGGGCCCTTCATGCCCTGTGCGATGAAACGGCTGTCGAGCTGCCGACGCTGGCTGTTGAGCTGGAAGCGGAATATCAGTGGCGGCAGCTGGAGAGACGACTGGAAAAAAGCGGCATTTCGCTGGAAGGTCACCTGCGCCGTCTGCGCAAGAGCCGGGAAGAGCTGGATGTCAGTATCCGGGCCCATGCGGCAGAAGATCTGAAACTGCGGGCAGTCTTTCTGGCGGTGGCTCGGCAGGAGGGCCTGAAGGTGACCGATGCGGAGACCGAAGCTGCCGCGACAGCAGCAGCCCAAGGCCGCGCCGGGGTGCAGATCGACCGGATGCAGCTGCGCCAGCGCCTGCATGTGGAAAAGGGAATGCGGTATGTGATGGAGCGTCTGACCTTGACCCCGGCAGAACAGACCACCGCACAATGAGATAGGAAAAGAGGATGAATCTCCATGAAAAAGCGAAGCGTTCTCTATACATGGGTCATTGAATTTGCACTTCTGCTGTTTCTGATGGCCGCCATGTGTGTCACGCTGACCCTTTCTGCCCGGAAAAAACTGTTGGATGAATACACCGAGATCACGGGCCAGCAGCAGGAGAAAATTGAAACAGCGCTGAACAACAGCCTGTCTCAGATCAAAACAGATGCCATCAATCTGGCATGCAACAATGTGATCCGCAGCTTTTCACTGCTGTCCTCCCCCTCAAAGGCGGACAACTACACCTTTTACACCATCCAGAGCATGCTGACCACCCCGGGCAGCACCCGGGACGAGGTGAGTGAGACCTACCTTTATTTCCGTAATCTCCAAAAGGCGCTGACCTCCGAGACAGTTTATGAAAAGGAAGTACTGGCGGCGGCATTGTTCGGCACCGGAGAGGAGGCGGTGAAGAAGCTTGATTCTCTCCGTACGACCTCGTCCCTGTTCCGGGTCATCAGCGATTCCTCCGGAGGGAAAACACAGATCTTTGCCGTGACCAGCATCCCCACCCAGGGTAGCTCCCCGACAGCGCTTATCATTCAGGTACTGAACCCGCAGGTGCTGGGCGAGATCGTGGCCGGGCAGGCAACAATGGACGGCACCATGACTCTTTTGATGGACAAGGACGGCCAGCTTCTCTGTGAGAGCGGAGATGCCGCCCTTGCCGGTCAGCTGGTGCAGATGGCTGCCGATGAAACACTGGAAAGCCGTGTGGAGCTGGGCGGCAGGAGTTACTACCTGTTCCAGAAACAGCTGGATGAGGAGCACTGGACCCTCATCACGCTGGTGCCGGTGTCCACCATCACCCGGAAGAGTGATTGGGTTTGGCGGCAGTCTATGGTGTTCCTGATGGGTTTCCTGACCGTGGGGATCATCGTAACGGTCTGGATGGTCAAGCTGAACTATCAGCCTTTGCGGGAGCTTACCCGGGGTTTGCCGCGGAAGGCCGAGGATGGAGCGGGTCAGAACGAGTACCAGCAGATTGATGGTGCGTTCCAGGCCTATCGCCGGGATCTGGAGCGAATGCAGATCTTCCAGGAAAACCAGCGCGCCTCCCTGCAAAAGGAACTGCTGCAAAATCTGTTGGAACATGATATCGATGTATCGGCATTTTCCGGGGACATCGCTTTCTGGATCAAAATTGACAGCTGGGGTGAGTGGTTCGTACTGCTGCTGCTCAAGGATGATGGGCTGGACTTTACCGAGCCGGTAACAGAACAGGTGACGGTACTGCCGGTGCTGCCCCATGGTGTGCCGACCCTCTGCCTGTTTGCTGAGGACGAAGTGACCCTGCGTCAGAGTCTTGGCGTGATGGAAGCCTACTTAAAGGAAAACGGCGTAGCCTATATCGCAGGCAATGTCCGCTGCGGTTGGAAGCAGATGCACCCGGCCTTTCTTTCGCTCTGTGAGCGGAGTGAGCTCGCTCAGGAACAACCGGAATATACCGGAGTGTCGACAGCCAGCCTGGCCCAGCGCGTCACGGCGGCACAGGGTACCGAAATCGCCCGGCTGACCTTCTCTGGCAATGCAGAGGAAGCTATCCGGGCTCTGCGCCACACGATGCAGACCAATTTCAGTGGCCCGCCGGATATGTTTCTGCTGCGGATGCTTCTGACCGATGTGCTGGTGGCAATGTACAATGCCGTTCCTGCCGGGGAGCAGGGGACAGAAGTGCGGCAGGCCATCGTGGCTACCTCACGCGCCCTGCAAAAGGCGATGACCCATGCGGAAGCCCAGGAGCAGATGGATACTCTGATCGGTGCGGTGGCGGTGAAGTATGCCCGACCAGCGGAAGGCGACCAGCCTGAGCTGCTGTCCCGCATTCTGCAGTGCGTACAGGAGCATTTCTGTGAGCATGATTTCAATGTCTCCCGCGCGGCAGACCTGCTGGGCCTGAGCGTGGCCTATCTCTCAAAATATTTCAAGCAGCAGACCGGTGTCAACCTGCTGAACTATCTGAACAGTCTGCGTATCGACTACGCCAAGAAGCTGATGGATGAGGAGCAAATCACTGTGGCTGAAGCGGCTGACCGTGCCGGTTACGAGAGTGCCAATACCTTTATCCGCCTGTTCAAGAAGTACGCAGGAGACACGCCCGGCAACTATAACAAGCACTGAATCAGCAGAGAATAAGATCCTTGGAGTAACAAACCCCGCCTTTCGAGCAGAAAGACGGGGTTTGTGCATTTTGCCATAAGAGAGTTGACAGAGTATGGTAAAGATGCACAGGCTGTTGTATTTATGGCGAAAAATGTCGATGCAAAAAGCGCAAATGTAAAATTTTGAAGATGGATTTTGCTCGAAAATAACGGTATATTGGAATCAACAAAGACGCTTGGGAGAGCGCCAGACCGAAACTCTGGAAAACACGAACAAACAAGGAAAAGGAGAAACCAACATGAAAAAGATCTCTCGCCGCGATTTCCTGAAGGCAAGCGCCGCGACCTCCGGTGTAGCCCTGCTGACCGCTTGCGGCGGCTCCAGCAGCAGTACCGCTTCCACAGCATCTGATTCCGGTTCTGCCGAGAGCGGCTCCCGCTCCGTCAGCTACTGGATCGATATCGGCAATGCTTCCGGTGCGGATATCAAGAGCTTTGATGAGCTGTACTGCTGGCAGGCCATCGAGGCCAACACCGGCATTGATGTTGAGTTCCAGCATCCAGCCAGCGGTCAGGCAGCCGAGCAGTTCAACCTGGTGGTTGCCGGTAACGAGATGCCTGACATTATGTATTATAGCTGGGCTACCAACTACTCCGGCGGTGCTGATGCAGCCATTGAAGATGGAAAGATCATCGCCCTGCAGGATTACATGGACGAGTATGCGCCCAACATGAGCCACTACTTCGAGCTGCACCCCGACATGCTGGCCGACATCACCACCGACAGCGGCAACATCTACGGCTTCCCCGCCATCTACACTTCTACTGCCGAGGGCAGCAAGGAGTGGCAGGGTGTGTTTGACCGTGAGCCCTTTGCTGAGAGCTTCATCGGTCTGGTCATCCGCACCGACTACCTTGAGCAGGTGGGCATGGATGTGCCTGTGACCTATGATGACTGGTACAATGTTCTGAAGGCCTTCAAGGAGAAGCTGGGTCTGAAGTACCCCATGTGCTTTGTCCAGATGTTCGAGCAGATGTCTGTTGCCATCAGTGCGGGCTATGGTGTTTGCGTGCCCGTTTCCGGCTACTCCGCAGCTTATGGCTACGGCATCGATGAGAGCGGCAAGGTCGAGTTTGGCCCTGTTAAGGATGGCTACAAGGATTATCTGGCCTTCCTGAACAAGCTGTACAGCGAGGGTCTGCTGGACAACGATTACATGGTTCTGGATCGTACCAGCGTGCAGGCAAAGATTCTGCAGGGTGATGTGGGTGCCTGGATCGAGATGATGCCTACCGGCCTGGGCAACCTGAAGAGCCAGATCCTCAAGGATGATCCCGACAATACCTTCGCCGCTGTGGGTGTCCACGAGATGGTCAAGACCGCCGGTACCGAGAACTGGTACCATCAGGCAAACCAGCCGTTCACCGGTTCTGTGGGTGCTGTCACCGGCAGCTGCAAGGATATCAAGACAGCAATGGAGCTGCTGGACTACGGCTGGGGCGAAGAAGGCAATATGCTCCTGAATTGGGGTATTGAGGGTGAGAGTTACGAAATGGTTGATGGATGGCCTCAGTTCACCGATGCCATCATCCACAACAAGGATGGCGTGGCTCCGTCTACCGCACATGCAAAGTATCGGCAGCTGAATGGTCCCTTCCCCGAGGATCACTGGCAGCGTCTGGTCTCCAAGACCGATTA
>CALDLZ010000051.1 GCA_937915335.1 uncultured Faecalibacterium sp. | reverse complement strand
GACACGGCCCATACGCTCTGCTGCGCCCGAAAAATAGACCAGTGCCTCAGTCAGCGTTGTTTTACCGCTGCCGGCATGGCCTGCAATCAAGATATTACGGATGTTGTTGCTTGCGTATTTCATATCGGTTTTTCCCTCATTTCCGCCATACGGAGCAGTCTCTCCGTTTTTGTGGCATATTTTACAAAGATAATACCACACTCAAAACGATTTTCAAATAGATTGTCTGAAATTTTCTTTCACTTGGCCGCCAAACTTCATGGGGTACTTTTGTGCATTTTGACCGGATGCCCTCAAAATCGATTGCAGGACGTGGGTTGACATGGTACAATAGACCCAATGAAAGATAGAGGGAGGCATTTTGCCATGAAACGCACCGATTACATCAACTGGGATGAATATTTTATGGGCATCGCCCTGCTCACCGCCATGCGCTCCAAGGACCCCAGCAGCCAGGTGGGGGCCTGCATCGTCAGCCCGGAAAACAAAATTCTGTCCCTGGGCTACAACGGTATGCCCATCGGCTGCGATGACGACGCCATGCCCTGGGACCGGGAGGGCGAACCGCTGGATACCAAATACATGTATGTCTGCCATGCGGAGCTGAACGCCATCCTGAACAGCGCCCACAACAACCTGAAGGGTGCCCGGGTGTATGTGACCCTCTTCCCCTGCAACGAGTGCGCCAAGGCCATCATCCAGTCCGGCATTTCCGAGGTGGTCTATTACGGCGACAAGTACCACGATTCCGACTCCAGCGTCGCCGCGCGGTTCATGTTCAAAAAGGCGGGTGTCCGGCTCACGGCCTACACCCCCAGTGGGCGGAAGGAAACGCTGGAACTGTAAGTCGGCGTTCCGGGAGCTTTCTCTTCGGACACGGCTCGGGCCATTCCATCGCCCGCCCTATTGCCTTCGGCAACAGGGTCCCACCCCAGCGGACGGTCCTCAGAGAAACTCCCAGCCCGCCTCTTGCAAACATCTCTCGTTCGTTATATAATAGATTCAACGTTTCGCATAAATATACGTTTTATATTGCATAGAGAGGAAAATATACAATGAGCCTGAAAAATCGCAGCTTTTTGAAGCTTCTGGACTACACCCCTGCCGAGATCGGGGAACTGCTCGACCTGGCAGCCGACCTGAAAGCCAAGAAGAAGGCCGGCATCCGCCACAATGACCAGCTGGCGGGCAAGAACATCGCCCTGATTTTTGAAAAGACCTCCACCCGCACCCGCTGCAGCTTCGAGGTCGCTGCCCACGACCTGGGCATGGAAGTCACCTACCTCGACCCGTCTGGCAGCCAGATCGGTAAGAAGGAATCCATTGCCGACACCGCCCGGGTGCTGGGCCGGATGTATGACGGCATCGAGTACCGCGGCTATGGCCAGGAGATCGTGGAAGATCTGGCCCGCTATGCCGGTGTTCCGGTCTGGAACGGCCTGACCAACGAGTTCCACCCCACCCAGATCCTCGCCGATTTCCTGACCATCCGGGAACACTTCGGCCATCTGAAGGGCATCAATTTTGTCTACTTCGGTGATGCCCGCTACAATATGGGCAACAGCCTGATGGTGGGCTGCGCCAAGATGGGCCTGAACTTCACCGCCTGCGCCCCCAAGAAGTATCAGCCGGATGCCGCCCTGATCGCACAGTGCCAGGCCATTGCCGCCGAGACCGGTGCCACCTTGACCTTTGAGGAAGATCCCGCCAAGGCTGCCAAGGGTGCCGATGTTCTCTACACCGACGTATGGGTCTCCATGGGTGAGCCTGTCGAGGTCTGGGCCGAGCGCATCAACGACCTGGCCCCCTACCAGATCAACCAGGAGCTGATGAATATTGCAGGCCCCAAGGCCGTGTTTATGCACTGCCTGCCCGCCTACCACGACCACAAGACCGTTGTGGGCAGGGAGATGGGAGAGCGCTTTGACCGTGATGCCATGGAAGTGACCGACGAGGTGTTCGAGGGCCCCCAGAGCATCGTCTTTGACGAGGCCGAGAATCGGATGCACACCATCAAGGCCGTTATGGCGGCTACGCTGGGCTACGAAAAGTAAAAAGAACTCACCGAAAAAGGGAGCCGTCTGTGCACGGCTCCCTTTTTCCATTATTTGACTTGTTGCAAATACAGTTGAAAATCCGTTGCAAAACCCATATACTAAAGGGGCAATACTCTGGAAAAGGAGGGAGACCCATGGGCGGAGGACATCTTTCCCGGCCCGACTTCGGGATGCCGCAGCCGGATCCGAACCATCCGCTGACCGAATTTTATCTGCTGTTGCAGCGCGGACTGGACAAGACCGGTATTTTCCATCTGCCCGCGCTCTATGCCAGCTTTCGGGCACCGGCCCGGCGCATCTATGCCGACGAAGCCGCCGACTACCTCACCCTCGGTGAAGCTGCCGCCGAGGGAGCCGTCAAGCTCTCCGCGGCCCGGGACATCCAATTGCTTTACAGCAGCCTGCATGTGGAGCCAGACGGCTCCCCTGCCGCCCTGCTGCTCACCGAGGAATGCTCCCGCGTTGTCTATGCGGTGCAGCTGCTGCCGCCCTTTGTCTGGGAGGATCCACTGCCGCCCCTGCCAGATGTTCCGGCGGCGCTGACCCTGCAATTGACCATGCAGGATGTGGACGCCATCGACACTGACCCCGCCGCCCTTGCCCGCCGCCTGTGCCAGACAGTCCGGCACAAGCACTGGCTGGTACACCCCAAGGCCGATACCTATCTTGCGGAAAGGATCGCCTTGTTTCAGCGTTTGTATCGGTAATATGAA
>CALDLZ010000050.1 GCA_937915335.1 uncultured Faecalibacterium sp. | reverse complement strand
AAAAAGCTATTGATTGGCCACGCAGCATTTCCCCACCAAATCGGATAGCCGATAAAAACTGTATCATAAGTATCCCAGTCTTCAACGGTGTTATATTCCAGCTCAATATCTCTTAAATCGCTGCTTGCATATTCCTTTGAAATTCGGCTTGTCTTGTCATTGTAGTTAAGATCGTCGCTGCTATACGGCTCTGTGGGAATCAGTTGGAACAAGTCGCCGCCGGTTGCCTCAGCAATCTGTTTTGCAACTGCCTCTGTTGTACCGCATGAAGAATAAAAAGCAACAAGAATTTTTGTTTGGTCGTCGTCACCGTTTCTGACAGAGGTAGCTTTGAGCTGCTGCTCAGTTTTTGGAAAAGACATATCGACCTTTGAGCCGCAGGCTGAAAGCAGGGAAGTCAGCAGCAATCCTATCAAGAAGAACGAAATCCATCTTTTTTTCATGCCGTTCCGCCCTGTTAATCATGGATTTTCCACTGATTTGCACCGATGGCTGTTTCCAGCGCAGTCGGATCTTCCGCTTCGGTATGCCCCATATCAAGCTGTGCAATCTTTTTCATATCTTCGTCGGTCAGCGTAAAATCCCACACATTGAAATTTTCTTCAATACGGGCTTTCTTCACGGATTTCGGAATCACTGCTACACCACGCTGGATATTCCAGCGGATCACGACCTGACTGACACTCTTGCCATACTTTGCGCCGATCTCAGTCAGGACTTCGTTGGAAAAGATGTTGAAGCGGCCATGTGCCAAGGGACTCCATGCCTCCGGCTGGACACCGAAATTTTTCATGTTCTCGATTGCTGCGCCCTGCTGATAGAACGGGTGCATTTCAACCTGACATACGGCAGGCTTGATTTTCACATTCATGCACAGGTCAGCCAGACGGGCAGGATAGAAATTGCATACGCCGATGGCGCGAATCTTTCCGGCCTCGTACAGCTCTTCCATTGCTCGCCACGAGCCGTAGTAATCACCAAACGGGACATGAACAAGGTACATATCCAGATAGTCGAGCCCCAGCTTATCCAGCGAAAGCTGGAACGCCTTTTTGGTATTTTCATACCCGGCATCCTGCGCCCAGAATTTTGAGGTGATAAAAAGTTCCTCACGGGGAATGCCGCTCTTTTTGATTGCAGCTCCCACCGTTTCCTCGTTAAAATAGACGGTGGCGGTGTCGATCATCCGGTAACCGGCATTCAGCGCATCCAGAATGACCTGTTCGCCTGCTGCGCCGTTTTCGATCTCCATCACACCAAGACCCAGCAGCGGCATCTTTACTCCATTGTTCAGAATCGTGTATTCCATTGTTCTTCCTCCTGTTTATCGGATAAAGTTCGTTTCGGTCTGTTCTTCGCGTTCCGGCAGAGCCACCCCCATCTTGGCACCTGCTTCTTTGCACTTGAGCAGATAGGCCATATTCCGGGCAAGGGTACGCATGGTCTGTAAGCCTTCAATATCCTGCCGCACTTCATCCGGCGTATTGCCATGCACCATATTCCAATATTGAGAGGACACGACGGGCATTTGTGACATGGTAAAATACTTGTTGAGCTGGTCGAAGGTAGCCGTTGTTCCGGCGCGTCTTGCCGACACCACAGCGGCAGCGGGTTTCAGGTAAAAAGCGTTCTTTCCCGTGCAAAGCTCGGAAATGAACAACCGATCCATAAACGCGCTCATAGCACCGTTGGCAGAAGCATAGTAAACAGGAGAACCGAAAACAAAGCCATCAAACTGGTCGATCTTTTCCAGACATTCGTTGACCGTATCGTTGAATACGCATTTGCCAAGCTCCATACACTTCTGACAGCCAAGACAGCCGGCGATCGGTTTTTTCCCGATGTAGAAAATCTCCGTTTCGATCCCCTCGCTGTTTAGTGTTTTTGCCACCTCACTCAATGCCGTGTAGGTGCAGCCCTCCTTGTTAGGACTTCCGTTTACTAATAAGACTTTCATCATTCTTGAACTCCTTTCGAGTGTGTTATATTTCCAACCGTTCCCGGTATGAAAAACATGATTTAATACTGATATTTCTTTTTGTTTGCCGCCAGAAAAAACAGCGTAACAAGCAAGGAGCAGATTTCCGCTACAAGAAGGGAATACCAGATTCCCTCTACGCCCA
>CALDLZ010000049.1 GCA_937915335.1 uncultured Faecalibacterium sp. | reverse complement strand
AGTTCGTGATGGGCTGCTGCGTCTGAATCCTACGGATGGAGTTATGACCGAGATCAAAAAAAGCCACAGTTGGGAAAAGAAAAAGCGTCATGCTCTGACGATTCCCGAACAGCGGGCATTTACCAATTACATCGCCAACAGCGCAGAGTACCGTGGATGGTATCCACTGTTTACAGTTATGCTTGGTACTGGCTGTCGCATTGGCGAGGTATTGGGTCTGCGGTGGCAGGACATCGACTTCAAGAATCGGACGATCAGCATTAACCACAATCTGGTCTACCGTGCGCAGGATGATGGCACCTGCATCAACCGGGTCAATTCGCCTAAAACCAGCGCAGGTATCCGTATTATCCCCATGCTGGATGAAGTGTTCGATGCTTTTCTGGAAGAATATCAGTATCAAAAGGTGATTGGATTCTCCACCGATGAAATTGACGGTTACTCTGGATTTGTATTCTGCACTGGTGAAGGTAAGGTCTACCTGCCGAACATGATCAATCGGACGATTCATTCGATTTGTGCAGACTATAATAAGGAAGAAGCAGCCAAGGCTGAAGAAGAAAACCGCGACCCGGTTCTTCTGCCGCACTTTAGCTGCCACCACCTCCGGCACACGTTCTGCACCCGTTTCTGCGAAAACGAAACCAATTTGAAAGTAATTCAGGAAATCATGGGTCATGCGGACATCACCACCACGATGGATGTGTACGCAGAAGCGACCCAAGAAAAGAAGAAAGCATCCATGACCTCTTTGCAGAGCGCATTGCTTGTGCGGTAAGGTCTGGATGCAGAATAACCGAGATGTTCTCCTCTGTTGGGCAATGAAGTACGTCACGAATCGTTACGTTCAACACCCTGCCACAAAGTCCGTACAAGTTTCCGTCAGACCCCTTGAAAAACGGGTCGTGAACAAAACTGTGTACAACTTTCGTGGACAGTGTTGGAGCTTGACGGACTGTTCTTGATGAACTTCCCCAGTTTTGAGGATGTTGTTGGAGCCTGTTGGACGAAAACAGGGCCAAATCTTGCAACATCCCGACGATGAAGCCGATTGAGCAGTAAAACGCAAAAATAAAACGTAGGTACGGAATATTTTTGGCTAGAAGTTGTCTGTTATCTACGCCACTACACCACAACTACACCAATTTTGGGACGTTTTCCCGAAAAGGAGCCTTACAAAGCGGTGTGGTGTAACAAGTGAATAGGCGGATTGGTGTAGTAGCCAATCCATGAATGACCCGGCAGTGGCTACGAAACGTCTGCCGGGTCATTCTGTTTTATC
>CALDLZ010000048.1 GCA_937915335.1 uncultured Faecalibacterium sp. | reverse complement strand
GCAGGGAAAGCGGCCCATTCCACGGCTTATCATGGCCAAAGTAGAGCACCAGCGTTACAACAGGATAGAGATTTTCGCTGCCGTTGAGCAGCTGCGCCCGGTATTCTGCACCATCATAGCCCATCACACGGAGCGACATATTGGGGTCAGAAGCGGTCTGGTTTTCAAAACCGATACAGGCCACGCGAATATTTCCGTTCTTCCAGCGTTTGGCAACATCACGCTCAATCTCACGAATCTTGCCATCCGCTTTATAGTAGGAACGTGGAGCCTGATCTTCCAGTTCATCAGCAGACAAAACTTGTTTACCGTTGAACAAAAGCACATTCACAATATCTGAAAAGACATCGTTATAGGATTCCAGAATTTTTTCAGATGTATCCTTTTGCGCCATGCCTTCACCTTCTTTTCTTTCATTATTATAGTAACATACAGATGTGAAATTTACAAGCATTTGCCTTATGCTACGTTCAATCTGGTTGCCTTATAGCAGTCTGCGCACATTCCCTCATGGGTTGCTGCAAATTCTGCCGCCTGCATGATGGAGCCATCTTTCAACTTGACTCTCTTGATGGGCTGGTTGCATCGAGCGCAGATACACGGCACTGGCGGTTTTTCCTGTTTTTGGCTGGTGGATTTCGGCTTCGGCTGATTTTGAGGCTCTGCATCTGTCTGTTGCACAGCATCTTCCGGCAAATCTTCTCCGGCATAGACATACAGACCCAAGCCAAACATGGCGAGATTTTTTACAAGGCAGCGCATAATAGCTTTGTTTACATCGAACATGGAGGCTGCTTCTACGGTGCGTTCTTCCATGCCGACCTTTTCACGGCGGCGCGTCTGCTGGTTGTATTCCCATTTCGGGGTGGTGTAGGTGTAAGGCGTGGCTTTCATGGCTTTGTTTGCGCCATCCAGCACAGGCAGCCACATTTCATGCGAAATGCCCTCAATCGTGACCGAAGTATACACCATGAACCCGGTTATGGGGTCATAAACATAGGGCAGACCGTTGAATTTCTTGACCTCATAGCTGGCAGAGTGATACAGCTTCTTCACCTCCGCCCAAGCATACGCCCAGCTTACATACTTCAACTCGGTATTGCCAGACTTCTTGACTTCCAGATGATCTTTGAAGTCGATAGCAAATAATTTTACGAATGGATTTTCAGTTGCCATAAGATAACCCCCCAAGAAAAAAGGCGGCAGAAAAGTTACTCCCTGCCGCCGTATATAATTTATGCCGCATGAACAATCGTGAACCTGCGGCTGCTCACGTTCTTGCTATACTGGTTGAAGATATCCGGCTGCTCTTTCCGCAAACGCTGGGAGTCCACACGCTTGCTTTCGGAGGATACCCATGATACCTTATAGCCGGGAGCTGTGCCATAAGCGGCATCCTGCATTTTTAACTTCACCTGCTGCTCAATGGCAGTCTTTTCCTGTTCCAACTGCTCGATTTGGATGGGAAAGTTCCTGCCGCTTATCCAGAAGTCCATGCAGGGAACTTAAATCAGCGGTTTTATCACGATCATCTACCTCATAAAGCTGGTTGATTGTCTGTGTATCGCTATCGCAACCGTTGGGTGCAGGAGGAATCTGCGGAACCACATGACGTGTCCAGAACAGTTCTTCCTTATCAATGAGGTCGGAAAGCACCTGTTTATCCGTCACGATTTTGTGGATGACCAGCTCTCTGCCCAAAATCAGAGCCGCTACATACCAGCAGTCAAAGCCGCTAACGGCTAAGTAATGGTCAACCTGAGCCAGATAGTGTGCAGGAATCTTTCCATCTGCCCATTTGTCCGCAGAAAACGGGGAAACCGTCTTGCACTCCAATCCAGCTTTCTGACCAACGATCAGACGGTCAAAGTCTGCCAGAAGCAGCGGATGTTCCTCACTCTGGTAGATGGCATTTGCACGGCGCACCTTAAAGCCAGTTTCTTCAGAGAACCGCTGCGCCACATACTCTTCCAAGTCGCGGCCTTGACGCATGGCCTCGTTGTCGATATTTTCAATGGTATCACTGATTTTATCGTGGTATACCTGAAATGCAGAGCGATAAGGATTCAGGCCAAGGATAGAACCAGCATCCGTGCCAGTAATGCCGCACTTCCGGTAACGGAGCCAATCTTCTTTGGTTAAATTCAATGTAGATACAAGCCTTTTCATGCGATATTCAACCTCTCTTTCATCTGTTCTTCTGCAATAGAGAAATCATATTCCACCAAGTCCTTGATAATAGTGGAAAACTCGTCCACCAAGGTACGGTCATCATCCAGCCACAGGGCACACAGGAAATCCAGAATGTTCCGCTGCACCCGAAGATGGTTCCAGAAACGCTCTCCATCTGCTTCTCGGTGTCCAGCGTAATCAAGGCACTGACAATTGTGCTTTTCATCGTGATTTCATAGGCTGTGCTGGAAATAGGCTCCGGAAAATTCTTCTCAATGCTATCAAGGAACTCAGAAAATTCCCGGACAGCCCGATTGCTTACATCGTTCATGGTTCACTCCTTTATGCTGCGGCCAGCACCATCTTATAGGCTTTGTCGATCATCGGATTGCCCTCTGCGGTGCGCAGGAACAGATTTTCGTTGTAGTTCCGGGTCTTACGAATGGGATCTGCATGGGTGGCGAAGTCCGAAACAGCATTCACAAAACGCCAGCCGTTCTTGCCAACCCATTCCAGATCAGGCGCATTGTAGTAGCGAGCTTTCAAATCTTCCTGCAAGCGCAGGTTATTCTTACGCTGGCCATCGGTCAGGTCTTCCGTGATGGGGAAGAATTCGTTGATGAACTCCTGCACCTTGCGGTCAGACAGCTTGATGGTAGTCAGCTCATGGATGCCCTTGCCCAGCTCCCCCATGTAGCTGTTGGCAAGCTGCAAGGTTTCGCGGGCATCCTGCACCCGGAGCAGAACATTTTCGGTATGTCGAGCCGTCCAGATGCGCTTTGCAGAGCTGAGAGCCAGATTCAGCGTGTTCTGACAGACTACACGAACCGGAGTCATGGCTACTTTCACACCAGAGCTGCCGTCGTGGCTGTTGAAGAACACAAGATAATCAGATAATTCTCTATCTTGCTCAGAACTTCTTGACTAAAATTGATGCCTGTCCTCTCAGTGAATTTTTTCATCCGCTCATGTACGGTATCGGAAATTCCCCACGAATAGGAATCAAAATAGGCTACAGCCTCATCCTGAAGAATTTTAAGTGCAGCCTTATTTAGCTGAGTCAGATACCTTGAAACGAATTTGCTTCTAAGGTCACAATTTTCTCTTAAATCAGCGTGCTGCTGTTCAAAACAGGTCAATTTCTTACGGCCACAGACAATTTTATATTGTATCCTGTGCGTTGGTGTTTGAGAAAATCTGCTTACAGCAGCATCGGCTTCCTTCGACAGTACGTTTTTCTGAATAATGCTCAATGTGTGATAGACACCATCATCACAAAATTCAATCGAGTTTACTTCAGATGTGGCATATTTCGCTTGAAGGCGTTCTTTTTTACAGGGCTGTCTGCCGTCTTTGATATTTACATAGTATTCTATAACTTTCATAAGCAGGTGAGGATCATGTTCAACATAAAAATCCTTGCTCAGCTGAACCATGTTCATCTTCCACTGCGCACTAGATGATAAGTCCCAAATACCAATTCGTTGCAGAATATCCAGTATTTCGTTTTCTGCTTGGCTGACAAATTCCGGCGTTAATTCTGTCGGGTGGCACGGTAATACGTTCAAAAGAATCGGTAATTCAACAAAAATTCTGATGAAAGTCATTTGCTCGTATCCGTCCTCACAGAGTTCGATGGTCAAACCTCTCTGGTTCCATTCAAATTTGTCCTTTTCGTTTTTGCGAATGAGTTCCCCGCTGCCCGTCAGGTCAAGCAGGTTCTTTATTACTCGGCTGATGTTTCCATGGTACTTACCAATCAGCTCAAACGTATCTACTTGCGCCTTAAAATTTGATTTCATAATAGTTGCTCCTTTTTAATTAGAATTATCAATTTGTGCCTCGATTTTTACCATCAGAACATAGATGAGTGCCTCGAAGAATTTGTTTTCGGAACTTCTCCCAGCGTCCGTAGGCAATGTGCTGCTCCAACTGAACGATACCAGCAAGCGCAATGCCATCCAAAATGCCCTGCAAGTAAAGAGCTTGTTTTTCAGAGGCTTCTTGTTCTGCAAGCTCATTCAAATAGCTGCGCAGGCTGTCATTCTGCTCTTTGGGCAGGGATGCCAGAACATCTTCGGCCTTGCGGCTGATTTCCGTTTCCGGCCAGGGTGGAAGATTGGACAAAGCGTCGTCCATGGTTTGGGTGAGTACGGTGTCGAGCAGATGGTCAGAGTGTAAATGCTTCATGATAGACCTCCAATGCTGTAATTGTGAGTAAAATAAAAAGACACACAAATTCGATGAAATTTGCGTGTCTGGTGGTTTGATATGCGTAGTTGACAAAGCGTGAAATTACCCCAAATGTCGAAACTACTTTTTGAAAAATTAAGGAAGGCAATTTTGTTTTTGACAAAAGCTGAGAGATTTATAGGTATACAAAAGCGATTTTTGGAAAGGGATTTTCTCTATAAGAGATAGAGAGGTATTCTAATGAGTGATCAACTATTATAATGAGATATCGAAAAACTATGATTTGATTAAATAATAATATATGTACATAAAAAACACTTTAATGAATTAAGTAATGGATTAAATTGGATTATTTATATTGATTGTTGTTGAATTAAATTCTAATTGGCACATAACATCATGATAAATTATGGAAGGAGGTCATTTTATGACTATGGCTAAAAAGTTACCTATATTTTATCCTTCGATTCATACATTTGAACTTCACGGGAAATATCATAACTACGCTATTATGGCGGATTTATTTGAAAGGATGAAAGACCTGATACTGGAAGGAAAATATCATCGTGCCAAAA
>CALDLZ010000047.1 GCA_937915335.1 uncultured Faecalibacterium sp. | reverse complement strand
CAGGCAGTTGCCGTGTCATTTCTCGAAAACTGTTTTACGAACACCCAGCTAAGGCAGCGGTTCCGCTTTTTTATGCAATTATTTTGATTTACAAGGTGTCCTCGCCGGGCAGCTGGTTCCACAGGCGGTAGTACACGCCCTTCTGTGCCAGCAGTTCGTCGTGGGTGCCGGATTCCACAATGCCCTCGGAGCCCAGCACCAGGATGCGATCATAATTCTTGATGGTGGTCAGGCGGTGGGCAATGGTCAGGGTGGTGCGGCCATGGGCCAGCTTCTCCAGGCTCTGGCCCACCAGGATCTCGCTCTCGTTGTCGAGTGCGCTGGTGGCTTCGTCCAGGATCAGGATGGGCGGGTTCTTCAGGAAGACACGGGCAATGGCGATGCGCTGCTTCTGGCCGCCTGAAAGCTTGACACCGCGCTCACCCACATAGGTGTCGAAACCGTCCTTCAGGGCCATGATAAAGCGGTCCGCACCGGCCAGACGAGCGGCTTCCATGATCTCCTCCCGAGTGGCACCGGGCTTGCCATAGGCGATGTTATCGGCCACAGAGCCGCTGAACAGGTACACATCCTGCTGGACGATGCCGATATCCTCGCGCAGGCTCTTGAGGGTGACCTTCTGGATATCCTGCCCGTCGATGTAGATGTGACCACTGGTCACATCGTAGAAGCGGGGGATCAGGTTGCACAGGGTGGTCTTGCCGCCGCCGGAAGGGCCGACCAGCGCCAGCCGCTCGCCTGCCTTGATGTCCAGGCTGACGTGGTGCAGCACCTTGTTGTGGTCGTCCGGATACTCGAAACTCACGTCGTCAAACCGAATGGCACCGGGGCCGGGCTGCAGGGGCTTGGCATCGGGGGCATCGTGGATGGGCACGGGAGTGTCCATGATCTCGGCAAAGCGCTCGATGCCGGTCATGCCGCGCTGGAACTGCTCGGCAAACTCGACGATACGGCGGATGGTGGCGATCAGGGTGGTGACGTAGAGCATGTAAGCCACAAGGTCGCCGGCAGTGATCTTGCCATTGACCAGCGACAGGCCGCCCGCCAGAATGACTACCAGATACATCAGGCCGTCGAACAGACGGGTAGAGGTGTTGAAGGCGGCCATGGCGTAGTAGCCAAGGGTCTTGATGTGCTCAAAATCCTTGTTGCCCTGCTCGAACTTGGCGCGCTCCTGCTCCTCGGCGGCAAAGGCTTTCACCACGCCCTGACCCAGAAGGCTGTCCTCAATGGTGGCGTTCAGCTCGCCGATCTGGACACGCTGCTGCCGGAACCGGGCCCGCAGACGGCCATTCAGGTAGACGGACACCACACCCATCAGGGGCACGCAGGCGAACACAGCCAGCGTCAGCGGCACGCTTGCCTGGCACAGAATGATGAAGGAGGCCAGGATCTTGATGAAGGCGATGAAAAATTCCTCGGGGCAGTGGTGGGCAAACTCGGTCACATCGAACAGGTCGTTGGTGATGCGGCCCATGATGGTGCCGACCTTGGTGTTGTTGTAGTAGGTGTGATCCAGCAAAAGCAGATGGTCAAAGGCATCCCGGCGCATGTCGGTCTCGATGTGTACGCCCATGATGTGGCCGATGCCGGACATGAAATACTGGGCCGCGCCGTCGATGATGCGGAGCACAAAGTAGATACCCGCCAGTTTGAGCACGATGCTGGTGGTCAGGGTGATGCCCACGCCCATGGCCGAGTTGGTGATGGTGCTCATAATCTTGGGCAGGATGATATCACACAGAGTGGTCAGCGCGGCGCAGAACAGGTCGATGAAGAGCACGGCCTTGTACTTTGCCAGATAGGGCAGAAAGCGGCGGATGAGCGCACCGCTGCTGGCGCGATGTGCACCGGGGTCATTGATGGGTTGTTTTGCCATGATTCCTCCTGTTTTTACTTCTTTGAATAATCTCTTTCGCCGTAGATGGCGGTGCCGATGCGTACCAGGGTGGCACCCTCGCGGATGGCGTTCTCGTAGTCGCCGCTCATGCCCATGGAGAGGGTCTCCATCTCCACGTTGGCATAGCCGCGCTCCCCGGCCTGGGTGAACAGCTTATATACCTGTGCCAGATACCGGCGGGTCTTGGGATCGTCCTTGTTGACCGGGGGAATGGCCATCAGGCCCTTGACCCGGATGTGTTCCTGGGCGGCGGCGGCATCCAGCAGGGGCCAGAGCTGCTCCGGTGCAACGCCGGTCTTGCTCTCCTCGCCGCCGATGTTCACTTCCAGAAGGATGTTCTGTACGATGCCCGCCTTAGCGGCTTCCTTCTCAATGGCGGCCAGCAGGTGCTCGCTGTCCACGCTCTGGATCAGGCTTGCCCGGCCCAGAACTTTCTTGATCTTGTTGGTCTGCAGGTGACCGATGAAGTGGCTGGGCTTGCCGCAGTAAGCGCCCGCGTCGAAGTTTGCGCAGAGTTCCTGTACATGGTTCTCACCGAATACATCAATGGGCAGGGCCGCGCTTGCGGCCACGGTCTCAGCGGTGCGGGTCTTGCAGGCGGCACACAGCTGTACTTCGGCGGGGTCGCGGCCTGCCTCCCGGGCGGCGGCGGCCATCTTTTCACGGATGGCCAATACGGCTTCCCGCATTTCTTCCAGCGTCTTTTCTGCCATAAAGTGTCAGTCCTCCTCGGTATATTTTGCGCGCTCGCCGCCGATGAGCTTCGGGCGGGTGCGGGCGCAGAGAATGTTTGCCTCGCCGATCTTGGCAAGGCTCAGGCGCACCGGCACAGCCACCCGGCGCAGGTGCATCCCGATCAGGGTGCCGCCGATGTCAATGCCCGCATGGGCGCGGATCTCCTCCACGGCGATGGGGTCACGGAACTGCTTCCAGCAGGTGGTGGCCCAGCTGCCGCCCGCATGGGGCCGGGGCACGACACACACTTCCTCCCAGCCGTACTTCTCGGCGGCTTCCCGCTCAATGATGATGGCCCGGTTCAGGTGTTCGCAGCACTGTGCCGCCAGCCAGATGCCCTGCTCTGCCAGCACCGGTGCGATACCTGCATACACGGCTTGCGCTGCTTCCAGGCTGCTGTCCTTGCCGATGTGGCCGCCGACGATCTCGCTGGACGAGCACCCCACCACGAATACGTCGCCTTTTTTCAGCTTTGCCTGCTCCAGCAGCTCTACCACTGCCTGCCGGGCTTCCGACTGAATCTGCTGTTTGAATGCATCTGTCATTTCACTCACCTCATATTTTTACAGAATAAAGCTCGTTTTTGCCCGATATGCCAAAGTATACCCGATTTCCAACGGGGCACAGGGCCGTGCAGCTGCCCAGACTTTTCCCGGGGAAGGTCCGCTGCCATTCCCCGCTGGGGCTGACAGCCTCGGCGCTGATGCCATCGGCGGGCAGGGGGAAAAAGGTCTCCTGCATGGTCTGGCTCAGGCGCAGGGCCACGCCCCGCAGGAAGGTGCTGTCCGCATGGCTTTCCAGCCAGCCGGAGCGGGCCCAGCGGTAGCTGATGTAGAGGACACCGTCCTCGTCCAGTGCCAGCGCGCCGGGATAGCCCGGCAGGCCGGAAAGGTGGCTCTGACAGTCCCGGCCGCTGGCGGTCAGGTCACGAGCCGTGGAATTTACATCCCAGATGCAGCGATTGCCGAGGTCGGAGACGTAAAGGGTATGTGTCGCCTCGTCCAGCGCAAGGCCGGAAGCCCCCGCAATGCCGCCCACCACCTGTTTGACAGTGCGGGCGGAAGGGTCATAAACATAGACAGCGCCAGTTCCGGTGTGGGCCAGCAGCTCGGTGCGCAGGGCACTTTCCAGACCGTGCTTTGCGGGGGTGGAGGACACCACGGCAAAGTAGACCCTGCCCTCCGTGTCCACGGCCACGGCAGAAGGGCAGGAGAGATACTGCCCGTCGATCTGGGTGACCACCGGCTCCACGGTCACGCCCCACTGGTCGTTGCTCACCCGGTAGAGCCGCCCGCCCTCGGATTCCAGCGTGGTCATCCAGATGGTGCCATCCGGCGCAAAGGCAAAGTCGGTGATCTCACCGGCATTGTCCAGCACCTCGGTCAGGCCGCTGCCGTCGGGCTGCATCCGCAGCAGCACACTGTTTTTACCGGATCTCGCCGCCGCATAAAGCCAGCCATCCTGTGCGTGGAGAGCGGAGAGATCCGTATAGGGAGCGAGACTGAGCGTCTCGGCACTGGCGGCCTGCTTTGCCCCGGTTACCTGCCGGACATCGGGGGCGGCGTAGGTCTGAGGGACCGCGTCGATGGGCCGCAGCACCAGCGCCCAGACGAGGGCCACGACGGCGGCCAATGCGAACCCGATGCTCAGCTTCTGGAACCGCTGGAGCACTTCTTCCCGCTCAGCGGCGCGCTGGGCCTCCTGCACGGCCCGGCGGCGTGCGGCGGCGGCACTGGCCTTGTTGGCACGGCGCAGCCAGCGGTCCACCCACAGCGCCACGCTGGGGCCGATGGTCAGGGATGCAATGAGCAGGATAAGAACCAATTCAACAAGTCCGATGCGCATAGGCGAAAATTCCTTTGTTTTGGTGATGTTTTATCAAATCAGTATAGCACACTTTATAGTAAGGAAGCAAGCCGTGGCGGCAGCATTTGGGGCGGAACGCAGAAGCGCCCCATCCGATAAAGGATGAGGCGCTTCCACGGTTTATTGGGAATATTCGGGAATGGTTTGGTTAGATGGCTCGCCCTCTCAGTCAAAGCCTAACGGCTTTGCCAGCTCCCCCAAAGGGGGAGCCTTTGGCAGCGTCACCGCAAGCATCTGCTGAAGGACAAGCCACTCTTGGCTCTCCCTTTGGGAGAGCTGTCTGCGAAGCAGACTGAGAGGGCAAGCCCGTGTATGGTTTACTCGTTCACCCTTGCTTCGTTCTGCTCCTTAATCGCATTCAGCGCGGCGAACTTGCCCACGCCCTTCTCGGGGTGGAAGGTGCCGTCCGCCTCGTTCTCCATCAGGCCGTTGGCAA
>CALDLZ010000046.1 GCA_937915335.1 uncultured Faecalibacterium sp. | reverse complement strand
CGGATCGTTGTTGGAGGTAACTGCGAACACCACATCCTTGCTGATATGGGGGTTCATGGACAGCACCGCGTCAAAGCTCGTTTTGACATTGCGGAGCAGGGCTTCGGCCTCGGTCTCTTCCTCGGCCTTGATGGGGCGCACAGGGGCCGGACGCACCGATGCCAGCAGGAAACTGCCATCAGTATCCAGCTCCACCCGCTTGGCACGGAACTTGCCCTCTACCAGAATGCGCACCACATCGTCCGAGACCCGCATCACCTGCTTGATTTCGGCCACAACGCCATACTGGTACATTTCCTCCGCCTTGGGATCCTCGGATTTCATATCCTTCTGGGCAATGAGGAACACGTTGGACTTGTTGCGCACAGCCCACTCCACGGCGGCAATGCTCTTTTCCCGGCCCACCTCGAAATGCAGCAGATTGTTGGGGAACACCACCAGCCCCCGCAGGGCGATGGCAGGAAGATGGAGGATGTTGCGCTCCACCTTGACGGTCACTTTTTCAGACATAAACTAAACCTCCCAGCTGCCCCGCGCCGAAGTGCGCAATCCCATGGGCAGTTTTTTATCGGGTAAAACAATTGAGTTTGAATTATTATATCGGATTCCGGCCGCAGTTGCAACCTGGGACGTTATCTCTTCCGGTTTTCCTGGATATTATATCCCAGCCGCCCCAAAGCGGGCAGCATGGCCCGCAGAGTAACACTGGTGAGCATTCCCATCACAAGGCCCAGCACCAGCATGACCGGTGCGTAATAAAGAGACATGGCCGTGGACAGGATAACGCTTGCGCCCAGCAGCTGGCCGATGTTATGGGCCAGCGCGCCGCAGACCGAAAGAATGAACCAGGTGGGCCGCACCGGAAAGTGATAGTAGAGCACCCACATCACCAGCAGCGACAGCAGACCGCCGCAAAGCGAGAGGAAGCCCGCCGTCCACCCGGAAACCAGAAAGACAAAGAACGCCTTCAGCACATCCAGCACAAAGGCCTGCCTTGGCCCCATGAAGAACAGCGCATACATCACCACAATATTCGCCAGACCCAGCTTCATGCCCGGCAAAAGCCCGGGGATGACCAGCGTGCCCTCGATGAAGGACAGCGCCATGGCCAGAGCAAACAACAGACCGGAAAGGGCAATGCTGTGTGTTTTGTTGGAATTACGGCGGTTTTGGGGCATCTTCGTTCTCCCTTACAATGGTTATTCTTCTCCGGCAGTCTGCTCATACTGCTCCTGCTCTTCCATGGCCTTTTCCCAAGCCGCAAAGAGCTCTTCCTGATGGAAACGCAGGTCACTGAGCTCATCGCTCTTCTGGCGGAGCAGGTCAGGGTCATTGTAGACCTCCGGGGAGTTGATCTCATTATCAAGCTCCACTTCCCTTGCCCCGCAAGCCTCCATCTCATCCTCACAGGCCTTGATCTTAGCCCGCAGCTCGGCACGTCGGCGGCGCTGTTCTTTGCCATAACCGGCCTTAGCGGGCTGGTCGCTGGTCTTTTCCGGTGCTGCTGCCGGGGCACTGCGGCCCATCAGGGCATCATAGCTCGGGTAAAGTGTCGCCTTGCCATTCTCCAGATAGAGGATGGGGCAGCCCAGACTGTTCATCAGATGGCGGTCATGGGTGACCATGAGCAGGGTGCCGGTGTAGGCCATCAGGGCCTCGGTCAGGTTCTCGCGGGTATAGATATCCAAGTGGTTGGTGGGCTCGTCCAGGAATAGCAGATTGGGCCGTTCCAGCACGATCTCGGCAAAGCGCAGACGGGCCAGCTCGCCGCCAGACAGTGCCTCGCAGGGCTTGAACACCGTCTCCCCCCGGAATCCCAGCTTTGCCAGATGGCTGCGGACTTCCAGCTCTGTCATCCGGGGATACTTGTTCCAGATGACATCGATCACTCTGCCCTGTCCCAGACGGTTCTGCTGCTGGGCAAAGATGCTGGGCCGGGCACCCGTGCCCAGCCGTACCATGCCGCCGGAGGGGCGGCGCTTACCATCCAGAACCTGCATCAGGGTGGATTTGCCCGCACCGTTGGGGCCTGCGATCACCAGCCGCTGGCCGCGGCAGATCGTGTAGGTGAAGGGTTCCAGCAGGGTGCGGTCACCGATCTTGATGGTGAGGTTCTTCATCAGCACCAGCTCATTCCATGGCTCCACGTCATACTCAAAACGGAACTTGAGCTGGTTCGTCTCGTCCTTGGGCGCTTCGGTGATCTCCAGCTTTTCCAGCTGCTTGCGGCGGCTCTGGGCCATCTTGGTGGTGGAAGCACGCACCAGGTTGCGGTCCACATAGTCCTGCAGCTTTTCAGCCAACGCCACATCGGCATCGTGCTGCTTCTGGCGCAGAGCATCAGCGGCTTCCTTCTGGGGCAGATAGGCTGAGAAATTGCCCTTATAGGTGGTCATGGTCTGGAAGGAGACCTCCCAGATCTTGGTACAGATATTGTCCAGGAAATAGCGGTCATGGCTGACGACCAGTACAGCGCCGGAATAGCCCTTGAGGTAATTTTCCAACCATTCCATGGTAGCGAAATCCAGGTGGTTGGTGGGCTCGTCCAAAATGAGGACATCCGGCTTTTCCAGCAGCAGTTTCGCCAGACGCAAACGCGTCAGCTCGCCGCCCGAAAGCACAGCGATGTTTTTCGTCCAGGTATCCTGCGCAAAGCCCATACCGGACAGCACCTTTTTGATATTGACATCCATGTTGTAGCCATCGGCGGCATCAATGATGTTCTGCAAGGCATCGTGCTGCTCCAGCAGAGAAGTGTCCTCCGGACTGGCAGCTATTTTGCGCTCCAGGATCTGCATCTGAGCCATGGCATCCAGCACATGGGCAAAGCAGGAGCGCATTTCACCGTAGATATCCAGCGTGGGGTCGAGCTTTGCGTTCTGTTCCAGATAGCCCAGCGTCACGCCATGGGTCACGCTGAACTCGCCCTCGTAGTCAGTATATTCGCCGGTCAAGATCTTCAGCAGGGTAGTCTTGCCCGCACCGTTCTGCCCCACGATGCCGATGCGGTCCTCCCGCTCGACACTGGCCGTCACATCATGCAAGACGATCTTCTCGCCAAAGCTCTTGCCCAGCTTTTCCAAATGTATCAGCATTGTTGTTCTTCCATTCTCTCACACATGCCGCACGTTTGCAGTCTGTTACTGCTGATGGCGGCGGTTTTTCAGGCCCACATTGGCCAGCTCCTCCGGCTCCATTACCAGCGGATAGAGCTCTTCCAGACTGCCGATTTCATAAGTCGGCAGCACCTTGCCGGGATTCTCGGCGTGGTTGGGATTATACCAGCAGGTGTCCAGCCCGGCATTCACACCGCCCTGGATATCACTGCTCAGGCTGTCGCCCACCATTAGCACATGTTCCCGATTCTCCACGCCCAGAGAACGGAGAGCCGTGTCAAAGATCTTGCGGTTGGGCTTTTCACTGTCCAGCTTCTCAGAGACAAACACATCCTCCACGAAATCAAGGATACCAGATTCCTTCACGCGGCGGCTCTGCACCCGGTCAAAGCCATTGGTGACCACAGCCAGCGTCGCCACTTCGGACAGTTCCCGGAGCACGTCCAGCACATTGGGAGCAGCAAGGTCAGGGTGGGTGGAGAGCTGGTCAAGATAGAACTTGTTCATCTCCACGCCATTGCCTGCGGCATTGACCGCCTTGAGAAAGCGGGTGAACCGCTCCCCCATCAGCTTATCACGGCGGATCTGGCCCTTTTCCAGCTGCCGCCAGAGCTCCTCATTGATGATCCGATAGGTCTGCACCGTCTCGGCATCCGGTTCAATACCGTACTCCCGCAGTGTATCGGCCAGAGCCTTGCTCTCGGCGGCATCAAAGTCCAGCAGCGTGTTATCTGCATCAAACAGAACACAGTAGTATTTTGCCATGGTTCATTACCCCTCTCTCATACTTACATCATTTTTCCGGGACACTTGTCCCCAACTGACCGGGGAATTTTTCCCACTCCAAAAGAACAGCGAGAAGCCAGCCCCGCCCCGGCAGAGCTGGCTTCCGGTCATTCCTGAACTATTTCATAAGTTTCATCGTCGGTCTGCTCCGGGGTATTGTCCTCGCAGCGGCTTTGTGCGGCGCAGGGATTGTCAACGTTTCTGGGCATCTGCTCTTCGGTCACGCCGTTGTCCACATTCTCCCAGTCCATCTCATACCACTCCGCACTGCCATCGGTTATAGTTCCCTCACCGGGCAAACCGGGGATCTTGATCTCCTCACAGAACATCCGATTCCCTCCCTTCTGCCCAGCCTATGCAGGCGGGCAGAAAAAGGTTTACCGGCTGGCCTCAGCTTCAACAGAGGAAGCAGTGCTCTCCGCTTGCTCGATATCATTTTCTGTGGAAGCAGAGCTGGATTTGCTGGTGGTCTCTTCCTTGGATTCGGCCTTACTCTCCGAAGCAGAGCTGCTGTGAGAGGACGAGGTCGATTCACTGTGGGAAGAGGAAGCTGACTCCGCCTTTCCTTCCGAACTGCTGTTGGAAGAGGATGCGTTCTCGCTCTTGGAATCGCTCTTGCTCTCGCTTTCCGACGTGCTGTGTGAGCTGCTGCTTGCACTCCCAGAGCTGGAAGAGGACGTACCGGAAGAGCTGCTCTCCGAAGAGGAAGAGGATGTACCGCCGGAGGAAGTCCCCGACGAAGAAGAACTGCTGCTGGATGAGCTGGAAGCAGATTCCACGCTGCCGCTGACCGTGATGCTCAGCGCGTTGCTGGCCACGGCACAATCATTGTACACGACCACAGCATAGATCTTATAGCTGCCATTGGTGATGGCGGAAGCAGGCACCGTAACGGTGGTCTGACCGGCGGCTTCCTTTACTTCCTGGCCATTGGCGAACCAGTGCAGGTTCTCGCTCTTGGCATATTTGCCATTCAGCGATGCCTTAAAGACGTAAGAACCTGCGGAGCCCTTCCCCTCCGAGATGTGGACGGAGACAGCCGCAAACACGGCGGTCACGTCCAGATTTTGCTTGAAGCTGGTATCGGTGCGGGTCTTGCTGGTCACACCGTCACTCCACTTGACGAACACATGACCCTCTGCGGGGTTGGCGGTGACGGTCAGGGACTGGGACGCATCAGTGATGCTGTACGTCAGGCTGGTCTTGCCGGAATCGCCGCCGCAGGTCAGGGTACCGCCGCCGCTCTTCTCCACCTGATAGCGTGCTTCAAACTTGACGCTGGTGGATTCGGAACTGCTGACGCTCTCACTTTCACTAGAAGAAACCGCTTCCGAGCTGGAAGCCTGCACCGCAGAGCTGGGGTTGGAGACATACTCCATCGTACGGGTGGGGATGTTATTGGTGTCCGGGCGGCGATCCTCGGTCTGGTAGGCGTGGGTGCACAGGTAGTTCAGCGCTGCCTTGAGACCGGCGCTCTTGAGGTGGATGTCACCATCGGTATAGTATTCTGCCTTGCCGTAGCCATTCTCGCCCTTGAGGGTCTCGGCGGTGTTCAGGAACTTGAGCCCCAGCTGCTCGCACATGTTGAGCAGGGCCATATTGAAGTCATCGATCTTGGCCTGATCCATGTGGGGATAGTTGGAGTGGTTCTCCGGGATGGGCGGCACCGTGTTCACGATGATATCGGTGTAGGGATAAGCCTCCTGAATAGCCTGCACCAGTGCGGTGTAGTTGCTGATAAAATCGGAGACCTCCATGCCGGTGTCATTGGTACCAAAGGTCATCACAACGCGGCGGGGCTTCATCTTGGCCACTGCCTGTGCAATGGTGTAGTGGTTGCTGTCATTCTTAAAGGTGACGATGCCGTCATTCAGGGCCGCCTGGGTGCCGATGCCCTCCTTGGCGCAGAACTGCTGCAGGGAGATCAGGCCATTGTTGTACAGGCGCACCGTGTTGGAATCACCCAGAAACAGGGTGCTGTCCAGATACTCGGTGCCTGCGTCGGCAGTTTCGGTCAGCAAGGCGCTGGAGGTGTTATCGATCTGGTAATGATTGGCCAAGTCACCGTCGGCACCATCCGCCGGGTCCGTGGTCTGGGCCGAATCGGCCGAGGCCGCAGGGTTTTCTCCCTTACCCCGCTTGAGCTGGGTCATTGTAATGCCAATGGTCAGCAGGGCTGCCAGAGCGCAGACCACACAGACCAGGACAGCCTGCCGCTGTAAGTTGGTCATAGATTGTTTTTTCGATTGCGTCTTACGATTCATCTTGTTCACCACTTATTTTATCGTTCAACGGTCTGCACGGCAGACCAGAAGCTTGTCCGTCAGTTCTTCGCAGCTGTTCACCAGCAGAACCGGGTGGAAGGGTTCCAGCTCTTCCCTGCTGCCATAGCCATACAAAGCTCCCGCAGCATCCAGGCCACAGTCTGCCGCACCGCGCATATCATCGTTGCGGTCGCCTACCATCAGCACCCGTTTGCCCTGCACACAGGGCTGGGCAAGGACATAGCGCACCACTTCAGTCTTGGTATCACGGCTCTCGTCCATGGATGCGCCGCCAATAAAATCAAAATAAGGAGCCAGCCCCTGCTCCTCCAAAATCGGGGTCACGACCTCGGTAGGCTTGGAGGTTGCGGTGCAAAGCACAAAGCCTGCTTCTTTCAAGCGGCGGAGCATCTCAGCCGCACCAGGATAAGCATTGCCCTCGTGGCTGCCCTTTTCGTGGTAGCTCACCCGGTAAAGCTCGGTAGCTTCCTCGATCTTGGCAGGGTCGGTGAAGTGCTCGCCAAAACTCTTGCGGAGCGGCGGCCCCAGATAGCGGCGCAGGTTCACATGAGTTGTATCCACGCCCATCTTGACAAAGACTTCTTCCAGTGTATTCAGAATGCCGGGAGCAGAATCGATCAGAGTGCCGTCCACGTCAAACAAGATCACGTCATAGTGCTGCAAGTTCGTTTTCCTCTCTTTCACACATATACAGTATATAGTATAGCACAGATTTCCGTTTTCAGCAATTCCAACAAGCAGCCTTTGAAAATTTTATACAAATCGGTCACAATTTAGCCGTAAAACGCAGAATGCCTGCCCGCCAAATGCGGACAGGCAAGGGGTTGCGGATTTACTCGGCCGTGGCACCGGTGTCGGCGGCGGGATAATAGAGGTTGTTAGAGATGAATTCCAGCTTTTCCTTGAGCACAAGCTCCAGATTTGCCACAGCATGCACCATGTTGGTGGCCGAGTCGTTCACTTCCAGCAGCTTGCACAGGTCAAGGCCGTCCAGCTCCATGGCGGCATCCATCTTGCGGCTCTCGGCGCACAGAATGTGGCTGAGGGCGTTTTCCTGCAGAGCGATGCTCTCCACAAGGTCGATCACGGCCTGATCCAGCGTGACTTTGGGCACACACGGGCAGGGGCACTTGGTGCGG
>CALDLZ010000045.1 GCA_937915335.1 uncultured Faecalibacterium sp. | reverse complement strand
AAGGAGCGGCTGGAGGCTCTGGAAGAACAGCGGAAGGTGTTGCAAGCCCGCATTGCAGACCTGACCGTTACCATTGCGCCGGGTGAGTATCGTTCGTTTATCATCAAGCTGGCTGCGGATGCAGACTATCATACCAGCCTGACCTATGATCCGTACACTTCTATGCTGACGCTTGACCGCAGCTATGCCGGTTCCCGTGCCGACATCGTTCACAGCCGCAGCTGTAAGGTGCGCAGCCAGAACGGTGCTGTGTTTATGATATGGCCGCAGCCGAACGACAGAGAGTGTTCGATTCTCCACCCAGTACAAGCTGTGCTTTAGGCGTAGAGTTTTCTGCACAATTTTAGAATAAGCTCAGCTTCTTCCCGGGCAGAGCAACGGGTATCTTGCATGAGCCATTCGGTAATAAGCCTTACAGAACCAGCGGTTGCAAATGAAGTAATAGCGGAGGATTCCGCAGAATCCGAGGTGGAGGAGGAAAGCTGCGCCTGAATGGTCGGCAGAGCGAGGGTGCATTCAGATAGATAAGTACCCGGCAGTGCATGTAAAAGCTGGCGTGAAAGATACAGGTTCATCTCCATCAGTTCGAGCAGATGAGTTGTGAAATTCATAGCAGGTTCAGGATCAGGTGCGACATCATTCTCAGAGAAAGATGACAGAAATTGTTGCACAATTTCCCGAAGGATGTCTTCGGGGCGTTCGTAATGATTATAAAAGGTGGTGCGGTTTACACCTGCTGTTTTGCACAATTCCTGCACCGTAATTTTCTCAATGGGCTTCTTTTGCAAAAGCAGAAGAATCGCCTGATGCAAAAGAGTCTGAGAGTAGAGAATTTTGGATCCCATGAAGGCCGTTCCTTTCAACAGAATGAATGGATTTGTTGATTGAAAATTCAACATCTGTTGAGCTATAATAAACTAGTTGACAGAATTTGTCAAGAAATCACGAAACAACAGGAAAAAGGAGAATATAATGGAACTGAGCAGACGGAAATTTCTTCAGGGAACGGCAGCGTCGGCAGCAATGATGGCAATGTCCGGCATCTTGCCGGGGATTACAGCGCTTGCAGAAGAGCCGGAGACAGCGGCAGCGACTGGCGAAAAACCGATGATGGCGATTCAACAGATCATGCTGGGAACGCTGACGGGAACGGAAGAAAAAGCGTTGGAGACGCTTGCCGCAGTCAAAGCCGCAGGCTTTGAGGGAATTGAGCTGAATGCATTTATGATTCACCCGACCTCTTTTGCTATTAAAATGATGACTCAGATGGCAGGAATGCCCATTGGCAATGGAGGAAAACTGGATTGGCCGTCGATTATTGCCGAGTCGGGCTTAAAGGTTCCCTCGCTGCATCAGTATCTGGATGCAATGGAGTCTGACCCGGATTCTGTTCTGGAAGAGTGCGGCGTTTACAATACCGATAAAGTTGTTTTGACGGGGATGTACCGCTATGATTACAGCGATATGGAAAATGTAAAAAGTCTGGCAAACCGTCTGAATGCAGCTGGAAAGCGTCTGGCTGAAGGCGGTGTGCATCTGCTGTATCACAATCACAACTGTGAATTTCTGCGTCTCAGCGATGGAGAGAGTGCCTATCATCTGATTCAGGATGAGACAGATCCGGAATACGTGAACTTTGAGTTTGACAGCTACTGGTGTGCGGAGTGCGGCGCGGATCCGATCCTCGAAATGCAGCGGCTGGGCGACCGCCTCAAGCTGCATCATATCAATGATCGTGGAACTCGTCAGAAGGGGGCATCGCCGACGCCTATCCTGAAGAGCGATGCAATGGAGCTTGGTACTGGAACAATGCCGCTGAAAGAACTGCTGGCAATCGACCGGCAGGCCGGAGCGAAGGCAGTCATTCTGGAAACACATCAGAACTGGATCGATAACTCTCCCATTAAGAGCATGCAGATAAGTGCAGAATTCCTGAAAGAAAATCTGTGATAAAAATAACCGCGGCCACTCAAACCAATGCCGTCCCCTTCGTCGGGACAAAGAAATCGTCCATGCAGACTTTTTCCAGCGTCAACAGCTTTACTTTTTTATCGATGCCGCCTGCATAGCCAGTCAGACTGCCGTTGGTGCCAACCACACGGTGGCAGGGAATAATAATCGAGATTTCATTGTGCCCGACAGCACCGCCCACGGCCTGCGCTGACATCCGGGAAAGACTGTGCCTTGCCGCCAGCTGCTTTGCCAGTGCGCCATAGGTCGTGGTCTGGCCGTAGGGAATCCGGAGCAGCAGCTCCCATACTTCCTGCCGGAAGGGCGAACCGATGGGGTGGAGCGGCGGGGTGAAATCCGGCTCCTGTCCGCTGAAATAGATGTCCAGCCAGCGTTTTGTCTCGAGAAGGACGGGCGTTTCCTGGGCCGTGTGTTCCGAGTCGAGGAGATCGGCGAAGTACTTTTCGCCATCGAACCAGAGCCCGGTCAGGCCCGTCTCGTCCGCCGCCAGCAGGATGCCGCCCAGCGGGGAATCGTAATGCAGTGTGTACATCATGGCTGTTCCCTTTCTTTACTGTTTCCTTCTGCAAAAACACCCCCTGTCAGTAAGAAAACTGGCGGGGGGGGTTGTGTATGGGTCGGAAATTATTCTTCGGGCTCTGCCTTGGCGGTATCCAGGAACGCCTTGATCTTGTCTACCTGGATCTGTGCCACGGCGCGGCCGGTCTCGTAGACGCGGCGCAGCTGATCGGGGTCACGCTCCATGGCACCGATCTCCAGCGGGATAGGCGGGCGGAGAACATACGCCTGACCGGACTGCTCCAGCATGGAGATGTAGCTCAGGGTCTCGTTGTAGCGCTCGTGGCGGTCAGCCACGGCCTCAACAAAGGCGGGGTAGCGCAGATACCGTGCCCGGATGGCGGGCAGCATGGGATTCTTCTTCTTCACAAAGCCCTTGGGCTGGGTAAGCACGATGAGGTTGCGTTTGTAGCCGATGGACTCGAAGAAGCGGACGGGGATAGAATCGGCCACGCCGCCGTCCAGCAGACTGTAATGACCGATCTTGACGATCTTGGCCGCCAGCGGCATAGAGGCGGAAGCTTCCATCCAGCGCACATCCTCGGCATCGCCAGTGCGGCACTTGTGGTAGATAGGGTCGCCGGTACGCAGGTCGGTGCAGACCACAAAGAAATCCATGGGAGATTCCCGGAAGGCTTTATCATCAAACGGGTCCAGCTTTTCCGGTACCTCGTGGTAGCAGAACTCCTCACTGTACAGGTTGCCGGTGCGCAGCAGGTTCTTGAAGCTGGCGTACCGCTTGTCGTTGCAGTAGGTGGTGTTGTAGCGGATAGTGCGGCCGATCTGGTGGGATTTGTAGTTGCAGCCGAACACTGCACCCGCCGAAACGCCAATGGTGCCATCCACCGTGATGCCCTGCTCCATCAGGACATCCAGAACACCGGCGGTAAACATGCCGCGCATGGCACCGCCCTCCAGAATCAATCCGGTTTTCATAAGCGTGATACTCCTTCTTCTCCATCGCGCGCGGGGCCCGAACAGGCGGCCCTGCATACAGAAAAACAGGTGCCTTGCCCTGCACCCGGGCTCCCCGGTTCCCCCGTGGAGCTGTTGCTTTCAGTATACTCAAATTTGTTAGAAAAACAAGAGAGAAAATGCCGAAAAGACCTTGAAAACGGGGGTGTAAATCCGGTATACTAGGTAAAATCAAAATGCTGTACCAAAGCTTGGAGGAAGAGACGGAAATGAAACTGCTGGAAGAACGGATTCAGAAAGACGGTATCGTGCGCGAGGGCAATGTGCTGAAGGTGGACAGCTTCATCAACCACCAGATGGACATCCCTCTGTTCCGCGAGATGGCAAAGGAGTGGAAGCGCCTGTTTGCGGGCAAGCCCATCAACAAGGTGCTGACCATCGAAGCCAGCGGCATCGGCATTGCAGCTGTCGTCGCCAGTGAGTTCAACGTGCCCGTTGTCTTTGCCAAAAAATCCATGAGTATCAACCTGGATTACGACAACTACGAGACCAAGATCCAGTCCTTCACCCACAAGAAGATCTACAACGTCATCGTCTCCAAGAAGTTCCTCACCGCAGAGGATCACGTCCTGATCATCGACGACTTCCTGGCCAACGGTTGTGCCCTGATGGGCCTGCTGGAGCTGACCGAAAAGGCCGGCGCCACCGTCGAGGGCATCGGCATCGCCGTTGAAAAGGGCTTCCAGCAGGGCGGCGAGCTCATCCGTCGCAAGGGCATCCAGCTGGAAAGCCTCGCCATCGTCGAATCCATGGACAGCACCACCGGCGAGATCAAGTTCCGTGAGCAGCCGAACCAGAACTAAAAAGCAAGTACTTCAAGACCGCTTCGGCGGTCTTTTTTGCTGCCCGTTTTAGGCCCCGTCAAAGCTGTCGCCGTCGGCGGGGAGGTCAGCGGCGGTCTCCGCAGTGGTGGCGGGGCTGGGTTCCACGGTGCGGGGGATGCCCTTATAGACAAGGGTCTGTTCCAGCACCTCGGCGCAGACGGGAGCCGACAGGCTGCCGCCCGCCGTTGTCCAGCTGTGGGGCTCATCCAGGCAGACCAGGCAGAGAAACTGCGGGTCATCGATGGGGGCCACTGCCACAAAGCTGGCGATGCGGGCCTTTTCATCCTCACTGTCCAGCTTCTGGCTGGTGCCGCTCTTGCCGCCAACCCGGTAGCCTGCGATCTGGGCGTTCCGCCCGCCGCCGTAGAGCACCACGGCTTCCATCATCTCCCGCATGGTCTGACTGGTGCTTTCCTTGAGGACCTGCCGTTTGCAGGAGGGGTCGATATGCGCAATGGTGCCGCCGTCCGGGGCCAGAATATCCGAGACAACATAGGGCTGCATGAGCTTACCGCCGTTGACCACGGCGCAGACTGCCGCCGCCATTTCGAGATAGGAAATTTTACTGCTCTGCCCGAAAGCGCAGGAGGCCAGTTCCACCGGGCCCATCCGGTCAGCGGTGTAGTACAGGCTCTTTCTCGGTTCGGCGGGCAGGTCGATGCCGGTGGGCTCCCGCAGACCAAAGGCCGCAAAGTAATCGCAGAAGGCCTCCTTGCCCAGCCGGGCCCCGATTTGAATAAAGCTCTGGTTGCAGGAATTTTCCAGCGCCTGGGTCACCGTCTGGGCCCCGTGGCGCTTGTGGTTGGCACAGTGGAAGCGTGTGCCCGCCACCGAGATGGATTCCCCGCAGTAAAAACTGGAATTTTTGGTCACTGCCCCTGCGTCGAGTGCCGCTGCGCAGGTGATGAGCTTGAACACGCTGCCCGGCTCGTACAGGTCGCTGACGGCCTTGTTCCGCCACTGGGTCTGCTGGGCCAGCTGTAAGGCGGCCTTGCGCTCATCGCCGGTCAGAGCTTCCACGGTGTTCCGGGTGGTGGTGTCCGCAATCACACGAGGCTCGTTGGGGTCGTAGGAGGGCGTGGTGGACATAGCCAGCACTGCCCCGGTGTTTACATCCATTACGATGCCCACGGCCCGTGCCGCCACATGGTGCTCCTGCACGGCATAGGACAGCGCGTTCTCAAGGTAATGCTGGATATTGGTGTCGATGGTCAGCCGCAGGCCATCCCCCTCGGTGGGAAAGCGCTCGGTCTCGTAGCTCTGCTCTAATGTATAGCCCCAGGCGTTGACGGCGGTGAGTACCACGCCATTTTCCCCGATGAGCAGGTCGTCATATTTCAGCTCCAGCCCGGACACGCCTGCGTTGTCCACATTGGTGAATCCCAGTACCGAGGCAAGAAACTCCCCCTGCGGGTACCATCGCTTGCTGTCCTGATTGATGCGGATGCCGGTGATGCCGTTTGTCTCGCAGAAGTCCCGCACCCTGTCGGCAGTATCCCGGTCTACCCGGTAGCGGAGCAGACAGTCGTTGGAACGGCGGTCGCTGAATTTTTCCAGCAGGGCCGATTCGTCCAACTCCAGAATCTCCGTAAGGCCCCGGGCGGCAAGATGGAGCTTTTCCTCTGGCATCTCCCGGGGGGAGGCCCGCAAAGTCCAGCAGCTGCTGTTGGCGGCCAATAAAACGCCGTCCGCACTGTAAATGCGCCCCCGGTCGGCAGGCACAACAGTGTCCCGCAGCTGCTGGCCTTCTGCCCGCTCCGCATAGAAGCCATCGGTGCGCACCTGCAAAAAGAAAAGCCGTGCCGCCAGCCCGGCGCAGAGAACGCAGAACAGCACCGCCACCATCCGGGCCCGGCGGCGGAACGCCCGCTCGGGCAGGGTGCGGAGAAGTCTTGGCATAAGCGGGCCCCCTTTCGTTATTCGTTCATCTTTACGCAGAACCAGAAGAAAATAGACTAGCCGCCCCGGTTTTGACGTACAATAGTAAAACTGGGGGTGACGACATGAAACTGACTGCCGTGGCAGGCGGACGGCACAGGGCCCCGCTGCGGGTTCTGCCGGCAATGGACTTGCCGTTTCTGGTGCTGGTGCTCACGCTGGTGGGGTTCGGGCTGGTGATGCTGGGCAGCGCGTCGGGGGCAGTGGCCCTTTACCGGCGCGGCGATGCCTTTGCCTACCTGCGGCCCCAGCTGCTCTATGCGGTCATGGGCATTGCGGGGCTGTGGCTGGCCAGCCGGGTGGATTACCACATCTTCCACAAATTGGCCTGGCCGCTTTTGGGCATCTCGCTGGTATTGCTGGCAACGGTACTCTCTATGCCCGAGTACAACGGCTGCAAGCGGTGGCTGGTGCTGCCGGGGCTGGGAACCTTGCAGCCCAGCGAAATTGCAAAATTTGCCGTGGTGCTGGTGTTTTCGCATATCATCTCACTGAACCACGATAAGATGTCTAGCTTTGCGGTGGGTGTGCTGCCATTTGCGCTGGTGCTGGGTGTGGTGGCGGTGCTGATGCTGCTGGAACCCCACCTTTCAGGTACCCTGCTGATCTTGGGCATCGGGGCTGTGCTGATGTTTGTGGGCGGTACTGGTCTGCGGTGGTTCGTGCTGGCGGGCGTGGGCGGGGCAGCCGCTATCGGGGCCGCGATGATCGTGATGCCGGACCTTGTGCCCTATGCCGCTGACCGTCTGCGCTCCTGGCAGGATCCCTTTGCCGACCCGCTGGGGGATGGGCACCAGACCATCCAGAGCCTGTATGCCATCGGTTCGGGTGGGGCCACCGGGCTGGGGCTGGGCAACAGCCGCCAGAAGCATCTTTTCGTGCCCGAGCCCCAGAACGACTTTATCTTCTCCATCGTCTGTGAGGAACTGGGCTTTGTGGGGGCCTGCACCGTGGTGCTCCTGTTTGTCCTTCTGCTCTGGCGGGGTATCACCCTTGCCGCCCGTGCGCCCGACCGCTTCGGAGATCGGAAGAGCACACGTCTGC
>CALDLZ010000044.1 GCA_937915335.1 uncultured Faecalibacterium sp. | reverse complement strand
CTGACCAAGATCAAAGGGTAGGCGCTCCCTTCTTTTGATAGCAGCGGACCTCTGCTTTGCCCTGGTTCTCCGCAGGGCAGGGCAAAGCAGAGGGCTATGCGCTGTTAAACGGGGAGCAAAGAAGCAACCTTTTTCATTTGTCAGACCTACGGTGTAAAGCCCGCCAGCGCGCGACGGCAAACTGGGGCTTGTGAAAACAGGTACAGTGTGCTAAAATAAGAGCCGTGGTTTTGAATAGAATCTGTACATTGAAAAGAGATCGTTTGCTTTTGGTTGTCGGTCTCTTGTAAAGGAAACATCGTATGCGTTATACCTATGTGCGGCAGCACGACTCTACGGACTGCGCAGCCGCGTCGCTCGCAATGGTGTGCCTCCATTACAAAAAGGAAATCACCATCACCCGCCTGCGGGATATGATGGGAACCGACATGAAAGGCACGAACCTCGTAGGCTTGCAGAAAGCGGCCAACGAGCTGGGGTTCAACACGGCGGCTGTTCGTGTGGACCGTGAGAACTTTTTGAGTGATTTTACCCTGCCTGCCATTGCGCAGGTCATCACCGATCAGGGTTTGGCCCACTTTGTGGTCGTTTTCAAAAAGACGACTATCAAGGACGATGATGCCCGCCGCAAGCATATTGCGCAGGAAGAAGAACGCAAGGCTGACCCTAAGAAAAAGTACAAATGCAAGGATTACGTCGTCATCGGTGACCCTGCAAATGAGCTGAAAAAGATCAGTCTGGATGAGTTCTATAAAAACTTCACCGGCGTGCTGTTGCTGCTGAACCCCACCGCGGAGTTCAAGGGCGGCGTTGGCAAGCATAAGGTGGAGGGCAAAGAGGAAGCCAAGGCGGCCCGCAACAACATGTTGAAGCGGTACCTTGATCTGCTGCTTCCCCAGAAAAAGCTTTTTGCTTACGCTATCCTCAGTTCAGTGATCCTGACACTGATCGGCATCGTGTCCACGGTCTTTAACAAGGCAATCATGGATGAGGTGCTGCCGTACGGGCTGAAGAACCTGCTTGTATCGCTCATTATCGTGTTCAGTGTGGTCAACCTGACCAGTACATTGATTTCGACAGTGAGACAGTGGATCCTGATTTTCCTTTCGATAAAGATTGATATCCCGTTGATGCTGGGCTACTTTGAGCATGTGTTCCACCTGCCGATGAAGTTCTTTGCATCCCGTAAGACCGGCGAGATCACCACCCGCTACTCTGATGCGAATACCATCAAATCGGTGCTGACCAGCATTGCAATGAGTGTGGTCATGGACATTGTGATGGCCGTGGGTACAGGTATCGTCCTATTCCGGATGAATTCCTCGCTGTTCTCCATTACCCTGTTTACCACCATCTTGAGCCTGCTGCTTGTCATCATCTTCAAACAGCCGTATAAGCGAATCAATGAAGAGACGATGGTGCAGTCGGCCGTGCTGAACAGCCAGATGATCGAGAGCCTGCGCGGCATTGAGACCATCAAGTGCAATGCTTGCGAGGATCGTGAGCTGGAAGCTCTTGAGCGTGAATACATCAAGAGCCTGAAGATCAGCCTTCGCTCCAGCAAGATCAGCACAGGTCAGAGCCTGATCTCCAGTGTGATTACTACCGTGTTGAGCATGGTGACCACTTATGTGGGCATCACACAGGTGCTAAATGGTCAGTTGACGCTGGGCGGTTATATGGCTTACAGCACTCTGGCAAGTTACTTTACTTCCCCGGTGAGCGACCTGATCGGTATGCAGATGTCCATTCAGGAGGCTTCTATCGCAATGAAGCGCCTGACGGAAATCATGGATTACGAATCCGAGCAGGACGACACCAAGGAATATACCGAAATGGAGAGCATGGAAGGTGACATCGAGTTCAAGGATGTGACTTTCCGGTATGGCAACCGCAGCCCGGCACTGAACCATATCTCCTTCACGATTCCGCAGGGGAAGAAGGTTGCACTGGTTGGTTCCTCTGGTTCCGGTAAGTCTACCATCACCAAGCTCCTGCTCAAGTATTATGAGCCGGAGAGCGGCGAGATCGACGTTAATGGCGTCAATCTGGACGAGTACAGTAATGCTTCCGTCCGCCGCTGCATTTCCTACGTCCCGCAGAACGTTGAGCTGTTCAGCAAGACGATTCTCGAGAATATCCGCATTTCCCGTCCCGAGGCATCGCTGGATCAGGTGCGTGAGGCCGCTAAAAAGGCTGACGCGCATGAGTTTATCCGCAAGCTGCCGCTGCAGTACAACACTTATCTGGAGGAAGCTGGTAACGGCCTGTCCGGTGGTGAGAAACAGCGCATTGCACTGTCCCGTGCGTTTCTGAAGGATTCTCAGCTTTATATCTTTGATGAATCGACGTCCAGCCTGGACTTTGGTACAGAGAATACCATTTTTGATATGATCTATAACCAGTTGGCTGACCGTTCGATGCTGATCGTGGCACACCGCCTGTCCACCATCCGTGATTGTGACCTGATCCTGGTCATGGATCACGGCGAGATCGTGGAGCGTGGCACCCACGACGAGCTGCTGGCAAAGCAGGGCAAGTATTACGAGCTCTGGAACCTGCAGCAGGGTATCTTCCGCCGCAAGAAGGAAGAGCCCGCCCCCGTTGCCAACGCGGCTGTCATCGAGGAAGATGACGACGGCGAGGCAATGACCTATTAAGTTGCAGCCGAGTGCGCACTCGGTTACATAAATGGTTTTCGGATGGATGCGCAGCCGGAAGAAAATCGACTAAATAAGTTTTTTAATCATTTGAAGGGAGTAATTCATTATGATGATGCCTGCAAACTACTCTGTTATCGCAGAGAACGAGATGTCCTACGTCAACGGTGGCGCTAACTTCATCGACGCTATCGGCGCTGTCACCGCTCCTATCTGGACTGTTGACAATGTCAAGACCTTCAACACCAACCTGGTTACCATCATCGGCAACAAGTTCCTGGGCGGCTTCGTCAACAACACCCTGGGCACTATCTTCTCTGGCAACTGCACTTGGGGCGATGTGAAGAGCATCCCCGGCACTCTGGTTGGCGCTTCTAAGTTCAAGAGCGGCAACATTGGCGACGGCATTGCTACCATCCTGGGCAACGCTGCTGCTATCTACAACCTGGGCACTGCTTCTGTTACCAACAAGGCTTCTTCTGCTGCTATCAGCTACGCTGAGGGCAAGACTGGCTACTACGATGCTAAGGGTAACCTGATTGGCTACACCCAGTCTTTCTAATCAGATCTAATCTGAAATTATGAAGCGTTGAGGAAACTGCACCGCCCTACTTGTTAGCGCGGGGCAATCAACAATGCCTCGTTATGGTGTGCCAGGAGGCGTGTGCCTCCTGGCACACCTTATTTTTATGTTGCTTATCGCGTTGCGGTAGGCAATCGTGTGTGGGAAATTTAACCCTCTCAGTCAAAGCCTGCGGCTTTGCCAGCTCTCCCGAGGGGAGAGCCAACGCATCTTCTAAGTTTAGCAGGTGCTGACCGTGAGCCGCATTTGGCTCCCCCTTTGGGGGAGCTGGCGCATGGCGCCTGAGAGGGCGAATCCTCGGGTGCCCCCCATGAAAACTACAACCGTCATCAAAAATTATAAAATGCTTCCGGTCGCTCGTGAACTTCGGCGCAAAATGACACCACAAGAGAGAAGATTGTGGTATGATTTCTTGCGGAAATATCCAGTAAAATTCTACAAGCAGCGCATTATTGAATCATTTATTGTGGATTTTTATTGCGCGGATGCAAGATTGGTTATTGAACTTGACGGCTCACAGCATTATACTGAACAGGGGAAGGCTTACGATGAAGAGCGGAGTCAAATTCTGAACCTCTATGGTTTGGAGGTACTGCGTTTTACGAATCTGGAGCTTGACCAGCAGTTTGATGCAGTGTGTGAAGTGATTGACAAGGAAGTAAAGGCGAGAGTGTAGATACGCTCTTTCCGAACAGCATGCCCTCTCAGCCAAAGCCTGCGGCTTTGCCAGCTCTCCCAAGGGGAGAGCCAACGCATCTCCTGGGTTCAGCAGGTGCTGACCGTGAGCCGCAATAGGCTCCCCCTTTGGGGGAGCTGGCGCGTAGCGCCTGAGAGGGCGAATCCCTTGACATGTTTCCTACAGACGATTGCTTATTGCAAACAAAAAAGAAACAGGTGGACAATATTATGAGAGAGATCCAAGTTGCAGAAAACAAGACCCTGAAGCTGACGAACGTTCTGGCGCGGAAAATCGACGCGT
>CALDLZ010000043.1 GCA_937915335.1 uncultured Faecalibacterium sp. | reverse complement strand
AGGTCTATTATGACATTGGCTACACCCGCCATGACCTGCTGGCCTTCCACACCGAGGAGCCGGATTATGAGCTCTATGTTCTCTCGGGCGGGGACGAGAATATGCTCTGCAAAGAGTTCCGCGCTCTCATCGGCCGTAGTTATATCCCGCCCAAGTGGGCTTTCGGCCTGGCCCAGAGCCGCTGGGGCTACAAAACCGAGGAAGAGATCCGCGCAGTCGCCCGCCAGTACCAGGAGAACGACTTGCCGCTGGATATGATCTGCATGGACATTGACTACATGCAGGATTATGCTGATTTTACCGTGAACAAGGAGCGTTTTCCTGACCTCGCCAAACTCAGTGCCGACCTGAAAGCCCAGGGCATCCGGCTGGTGCCCATCATTGACGCAGGCGTGCGCATCGACCCCAAAGACCCCACTTGCACCGAAGGTCTGGAAAAGGATTATTTCTGCAAAAAGGCAGATGGCACCCCCTTCGTGGCAGCAGTCTGGCCCGGCAGGGCTTACTTTGCCGACTTCCTGCGCCCCGAAGTGCGGGAGTGGTTCGGCCACAAGTACAAGACTCTGACCGACTGCGGCATTGAGGGCTTCTGGAACGATATGAACGAACCCGCCCTCTTTTACTCTCCTGAGCTGCTGAGTGCTTTTCTGAACGATATGGCCGCTCTGCGTGAAAAGGACAATATCGAGCAGAAGGAGTTCTTCCAGCGTGTCATCGGCGGAGCTATGGGCCTGATGAACAGCCCGGCTGACTACGCCAGCTTTTACCACGAGGTGAACGGTCAGAAGATCTGCCACAACAAGGTGCACAATCTCTACGGCGGCAATATGACCCGCGCGGCAGGCGAGGCTTTTGCCGACCTGCGCCCGGGCCAGCGCACCCTGCTGTACAGCCGTTCCAGCTTCATCGGCAGCCACCGCTATGGCGGCATCTGGCTGGGGGATAACAATTCCAGCTGGGCCCAGCTGCTGGCCAACATCCAGATGATGCCCAGCGTCCAGATGTGCGGCTTCCTGTACGCCGGTGCCGATTTGTGCGGTTTTTCCTACGACACCACGCCCGATCTGGCTCTGCGCTGGCTTGAGTTCGGCCTGCTCACCCCGCTGATGCGCAATCACTCCACAGCAGGCACCCGGATGCAGGAATATTACCGCTTCCCCGAGGTGCTGCCTGCCATCCGCAATATGATCTGTCTGCGCTATGCCCTGCTGCCCTATCTGTACAGCGAGTTTATGAAGGCCGCCCTCGAAAATGGTAGCTACTTCCGTCCGCTGGCCTTTGACTACCCGGACGACCCCGATGCCCGTGAGGTACAGGATCAGCTCCTGCTGGGCGAGGGTCTGATGGCCGCACCCGTCTATGTACAGAACGCCCATGGCCGACATGTCTACCTGCCCGAGCCCATGAAGCTGCTGCGCCTGCGGGCCGTGGATGACTACGATGAGGAAATTCTGCCCGCCGGGCATCACTATGTCCACTGTGAGCTAAACGAGGTGCTGCTGTTCATCCGTCCGGGGCACATCGTTCCCGTGGCAAAGCCTGCGAACAATACCGCCGCGCTGGATGACACCGATCTGACCCTGTGGAGCTTCCTGCCCGATGGCAAGCCCGCCGAGTACCGGATGTACAGCGACGATGGTGTTTCGACCGATTACGATCAAGCGGAGCATTGGCGGGTGCTGCAAATTCATCGTTGAATTTTACAGCAATCTTTGATATACTAAGGGCGAAGGGAGTTGATTTTATGCCAAACATCAAGCCTATTTCTGATTTGCGAAATTATACCGAAGTCCTGCGGGATGTGGAAGCCGGTTCGCCGGTGTTTCTGACCAAAAACGGACGCGGGAAATACGCCATTCTTGACATGAGCGACTATGAAAAGGCACAGGCTACCATTCGTCTAATGAACGAGATCGCCAAAGGTCGGCGATCCGCTGAAACGGAAAAGCATTATACCCCCGAAGAGATGAGGGCGCATTTCCGCGCAAGAGCCCATGGAGAATAAAATTATTTATACGGAACAGTCCCACCGTGATATGGACAATATTTGGGATTATATTGCTTCCGACCTGCAAAACCCGGAATCCGCTGAGAAAATGCTTGACCGTATCATGGATACCGTTGACCAGTTAAGGCTTTTTCCCGAATCTGGCACGATGCTTTCTGCTGTTTCTGGTGCAAACATCAATGAGGATGAGCGTTTTCTGGTTTGCGGCAAGTATCTGATTTTTTACAAAGCTTTTAAGAACGATGTCTATATCGACCGTGTACTCTACGGCGGCAGAGATTATCTGCGTGTGCTGTTTGAAGAAAGCTTTGAAGAAGAATAATGCCCTTTGCAGAGCTGTCGCAGTATTGTGATGGCTCTACTCTTTTGGTTTACCATACTGCTTTCGTCACTCCTGCACAAGCGTGCCTGTGTTTCTTTGATCCGTTCTGCAAAGCGTGTTGAAATCTGCACTAATTGGTTTCACAAATTTGCCCGCCCGACTATCTTGTATTTTACAAAGGCCTGTATTATAATATAGTTGTACTTTACAAATTGCGTTGTGCCGCAAGGGCACGGCGCATTTTTTACGCTTCAATTTTGGTGTAAGAGTGAGAGAAGTTTCAAAGGAGGCGGAGCTTTCATGGCACAAATGTCCAAAGCCGGTGATCTGACCAGCGGCCCGATGCTGAAAAAGATCATCCTGTTTTCCCTGCCGCTGGCGGCATCCAGCTTTTTGCAGCTGCTGTTCAACGCTGCTGACGTCATCGTGGTGGGCCGGTTCGCCGGCAGTACCGCACTGGCGGCGGTGGGTTCCAACGGGGCATTGATCAACCTGCTGGTCAACCTGTTCATCGGCCTTTCGCTGGGTGCAAACGTTGTGGCCGCGCGCTGCTACGGCGCAAAGGATGACACCGGTGTGCACGAAACGGTGCAGACTGCCGTCACCATGAGCCTTGTGGGCGGCGTGATCATGGCTTTTGTGGGCTTTTTTGCAGCCCGGGGCCTGCTGGAGCTGATGTCCAGCCCCGAGGATGTCATTGACCTGGCCACCCTCTACCTGAAAATTTACTTCATCGGGATGCCGGTGACCATGCTGTACAACTTCAATGCCTCCCTGCTGCGTGCCGTGGGTGATACCCGCCGTCCGCTGGTCTGCCTGGCTGTGGCCGGTATCATCAATGTGGTGCTGAACCTGCTGTTCGTCATCGTGTTCCAGATGAGCGTGGCAGGTGTCGCACTGGCTACCACCATCAGCCAGACCGTGTCCGCCATTATGGTCACGGTGCTGCTGGTCAAGGAAAAGGGTGCCTTGCACCTCGACCTGCGGCACCTCTGCTTCCACAAAAAGGCTCTGCTGCAGATCATCCAGATCGGTCTGCCCGCCGGTCTGCAGAGCACCGTGTTCAGCCTGTCCAACGTGGTCATCCAGTCGGCCATCAACTCCTTCGGCT
>CALDLZ010000042.1 GCA_937915335.1 uncultured Faecalibacterium sp. | reverse complement strand
TCCACCGCATGGCCTATGGTCACAAAGCCCGCTTCGGACGGCGGCCTCGGCTTCAACTTCAAGTGGAACATGGGCTGGATGAACGATATGCTCAGCTACATGAAGACCGACCCGCTCTTCCGCGCGGGCAACCACAATAAAGTGACCTTCAGCTTCTTCTATGCTTTCAGCGAGAACTTCGTGCTGCCCATCAGCCACGATGAAGTCGTGCACGGCAAGGGCAGCCTGATCAACAAGATGCCGGGCGAGTACGAGGCAAAGTTCGCCAACCTGCGCACCTTCTTCGGCTACATGATGGCCCACCCCGGCAAGAAACTGCTGTTCATGGGTCAGGAGTTCGGCCAGTTCGCCGAGTGGAACGAGGAAAAGCAGCTGGATTGGATGCTGCTGGACTACGATAAGCACACCGAGCTCAAAAATTACGTCAAGACCCTGAACGCTTTTTATAAAGAGCACCCTGCCTTCTGGCAGATCGATTACAGCTGGGAGGGCTTCCAGTGGATCGTGCCCGATGATTCCCAGCAGAGTGTGGTGGCCTTCCTGCGCAAGGACGCAAACGGCAGGCAGATCCTGGTGGTCTGCAACTTCAACCCCGTCCTGCGTGAGGGTTACACCCTGGGCGCGCCCGTGGCCGGTACCTACAAGGAAGTGCTGAACAGTGATGACGAGGCGTTCGGCGGCTCCGGCGCGGTACATAACAAGTCCGTGCGCACACACAAAAAGCCCCTGCATGGCTTTGAGCAGAGCATTACCATCACCCTGCCGCCTATGAGCACCCTGTACTTTGAGGTACCCGTCAAGCGTACCCGGAAGGCGGCGGATAAAACCGAGACGGCTGAGACCGTGAAAAAGGCTGCACCTAAAAAGACCGCGGCCAAAACCAAAAAGGCGGAAAAGGCTGAACCCGCCGTGAAGGAAGAAAAGCCGAAAAAGACTTCCACCCGCAAGGCCAGGGCGGAAGCCGAAGCCGCACCGGAAAAGGCACCGGCCAAACGTGGCCGCAAGCCCAAGGCAGAGGCGGCTGCCGAGCCGGAAAAGACCCCTGTGAAACGGGGCCGCAAACCCAAGACAGAGCCCGCCGAAGCAGCCGCTGCGGCAGAAAAGCCTGCCCGCAAGCCCCGCGCCAAGAAGGCCGCGAAGACCGAGGAATGAGCAGGGCGTGCACGCACAAACACAGGTAAACCATTTCCAAAATCCAAACAATCCGGAAATGTGTAAAAGGGGAGAATAAAGCTATGGCAAAAGAAATCGTGGCAATGATCCTTGCCGGCGGACGTGGCTCGCGCTTGTATGCGCTGACACAGAAAACGGCAAAACCCGCAGTGAGTTTTGGCGGTAAGTACCGTATCGTGGACTTCCCACTGTCCAACTGCGTCAACTCCAATATTGATACCGTGGGTATCGCGACCCAGTATCAGCCCCAGAAGCTGAACGAGTACATCGGCAACGGCCAGCCCTGGGATCTGGACCGTCTGCATGGTGGTGTGCATACCCTGCCCCCTTACGAGCAGGCAAAGGGCACCGATTGGTACAAGGGCACCGCAAATGCAATCTACCAGAACATCGGCTTCATCGACAGCTATGATCCCGAGTATGTCATCATCCTGTCCGGTGACCAGATCTGCAAGCAGGATTACGCCGACTTCCTCCGCTTCCACAAGGAGAAGGGCGCGGAGTTCTCCGTGGCTGTTATGGAGGTCGATTGGAAGGAAGCTTCCCGCTTCGGCCTGATGGTCGCTGATGAGAACGATAAGATCACCGAATTCCAGGAGAAGCCCCCCGTGCCGAAGTCCAACCTGGCTTCCATGGGGATCTATATCTTCAACTGGGACGTGCTGAAGAAGTATCTGGAGGAGGACGAGGCAGATCCCAACTCCAAGAACGACTTTGGTATGAACATCATCCCCGCCCTGCTGCGGGATGGCCGCAAGATGTATGCTTATCACTTCAACGGCTATTGGCGTGACGTGGGCACCATCGACAGCCTGTGGGAAGCCAATATGGAAGTCCTCGACCCCGAGAACTCCGGCATCGATATCTTCGACAAGAAGTGGAAGATCTACAGCCGCAACCCCGTGCTGCCTGCGCAGAAGATCGGCCCCCGCGCCGTGGTGCAGGATTCTCTCGTCACCGAGGGCTGCAAGATCTATGGCTGCGTCAAGCACTCTGTCCTGAGCGCTGGCGTTACCGTGGAGGAGGGCGCGACCGTTGAGGATGCTGTCCTGATGGATGGCGTTGTCGTCAAGGCAGGTGCCGTGGTCAAGCGCTGCATCCTGGCTGAGGACGTTGTGGTGGGTGCCGGTGCCAAGATCGGCGGCGACGGCCCCATTGCTCATGTGGGTACCGGCCTTACCGTTGGCGCGGGCGCTACCGTCAAAGAGGGCGCCAAAGTATTTGATTCCGTCAAGGAGGGCGAGGAAGTATGCTGAGCCAGAACAACAACGCGTTGGGTATTATTTTTCCCAACAGCTATGATAATACCGTCCCGGAGCTTGTGACTGAGCGCACCATGGCTTCGATCCCCTTTGCAGGCCGTTACCGCATGGTGGACTTTGTGCTTTCCAGCATGGCAAACTGCGGTATCTCCAATGTTTCTATCGTGGTGCGCAAGAACTACCACTCCCTGATGGATCATCTGGGCACCGGCCGTGAGTGGGATATGGCCCGCCGTCACGGCGGCCTGAACATCGTGCCTCCCTTTGCTGAGAAGGGCGTGCGCATCTATTCCGGCCGTGTGGAGGCTCTGAGCTCCATCCTGACCTACCTGGAGAACCAGAAGGAAAAGTATGTGGTGATGAGTGATGCCAACATTGCCATCAACTACGACTTCAACGCTCTGCTGGCCGCCCATCAGGCCAGTGGTGCCGATGTGACCATCGCCTACCAGAAGACCGAGATCCCCGAGGGCCGCAAGAATGACAACTACACCCTGACCGTCGATGCCGATGGCCGTGTGACCGAGCTGCTGTTCAACGATTACCGCCCCGGTATCCAGAACCTCGACCTGAACATCTATGTTCTGGAGCGTGAGACCCTCATCAAGCTGGTCAAAGATGCCACTTCCCGCGGCCTGATCTACTTCGAGCGCGACATCCTGGCCCACAATGTCAATATCCTGAACATCCGTGCTCTGGAGTATACCGGCTATGTGGCCCATGTCTGCGACATGAAGAGCTACTTCGACGAGAACCTCAAGCTCATCGATGAGAAGAACCTGGATGCCCTGTTCCCCAAGAAGAGCCCCGTCTACACCAAGATCCGTGATGACAACCCCGTGCGCTATGTTACAGGCTCCGCTGTCACCAACTCCCTGCTGGCGGATGGCTGTGTCATCGAGGGCACTGTGGAGAACTGTGTATTGTTCCGTGGTGTCAAGGTCAAGAAGGGCGCCGTCGTTAAGAATTGCGTCCTGATGCAGGACACTGTGGTGGAAGCAAG
>CALDLZ010000041.1 GCA_937915335.1 uncultured Faecalibacterium sp. | reverse complement strand
ACATAAAAGTCGAAATGCGTTGCAAACTTACTTTTGGAGAAAACACGGAAAAGGTTTTATTTTTATGATGTTGGGCAGAAGATGCCTGACAGGGAGATTCCAATGATGAAAGAAAGAGTGCAAAAGGTGCTGCAGAAATTGCAGGGAGAACACTACAACGGCAGGCGTACGGCCAAACGCACTGCCGCGCTTGCGCTGGCACTGGCAATGGTGGGTGGTATGCTCGTCAGCCCGGCCCAGGGCACGGCAGCGTTTGCGGAAGACGCTGATGGAAGCGAAAGCGGCGCAAATTCTTACAAGACCTACTGCGGCCTGGAAGAACACAAGCATACGGAAGAGTGCTATACGGAGAAACTGATCTGTGGTTACACCGAGGGCCAGCCGGAAGACCCCAATGCGACCTCATGGCCGGACCATGAGGATGGTACACGCGGCGGCCTCGACATGGATTTTAGCGTAGATGCCGAGCCGGATGCATCCACACAACTGACAGACGAATACGATGTGGAACCCGATGCGGACAGCACTGCCGACAGCGAAGTGGAAAGTTCCAGCAGCGAAGCGACGAGCTCCAGCGCCACGGGGCATCATCATACAGATGACTGTTATAAGATGGTGCTGACTTGCGGCAAGGAAGAGCATACCCACACGGTGAGCTGCCTTTCTGACCGTAACGCGGGCATCGAGGATTCCAGCAACTGGGAACAGTACACGGCAACGGAAGCAGATTGGGCGGATGCTCTGGTGGAAGTTGCAAAGGGACAGCTGGAGCAAGGAAACAGCGACAAAACTGGCCCTTATGAGCAAGTTAAGGCCAATTTTGAAGTAAATGAAGTGGATGACAAAACTCTGGATGGACTGACTGAAACTGACATCGAGGCCATCCCGAAACACTATTATACCCGCTACGGTCAGTGGGCGGGCGACCCCTACGGCGACAACTGGGATCTGTACTTCACTTCTTTCTGCCAGAAGTACGCAGGCATCCCGGAAGCTGTGATCCCACGGATCACGGCGGATACCGATACCACGCTGGATGCATGGGTCGCAGACCTGAAAGCAAAGGCCGCTCTGGCAGGACTCATAGCAGACGACGGGAAAAATACCGCCGTGGGTGACCTTGTCGTTTATCAGAACAGTGACGACAGTGGCGAAAAAAAGACCACGGGTATTGTGGTGGAAGCACCGGAGACCGGGGAACTGACGGTGATCTCGGGTAATGTGGATGGTAAAGTGGCCAAAGTATCCGTTGACCGGAATGCTGTGACCACAACCGTGCCGGTCAGGGAAATTTACAAGCTGGACGCTGGAACCGCCACCGACCCGGATACCGATGATAAGGATATTGATATTGGTCTGCCGGGCGAGGATAAGCCGACTGAAGTAGATGAGCGCGGCATTGATTTCAAGCAGTATATTACAAAGGATTCTTTGCAGTATCGGCCCAATGGCACCAGGGAATGGAAGGATCTGACCAGTGGCACGACTTTACAGTACAACGATGAGCTGCAGGTGACGTTGGAATATAACCTGCCGGAGGAAACCTTGCATGAAGCGGCAGGGGAGAGCGATGCTCTTGATACGATTTATTATCAGCTCCCGGGCGCACTGGTCAACTTTACAGGCAGTGGCAATGTGGAAGACAGTGGGGGTACCTATATTGGCACTTACACGATCGGCGGCGGCTATGTCAGCATCAAATTTAATCCGGAGTATGTGGCAAAAAATCAGACCGCTGCCATCACAGGCAAAGTTGCGTTCTCCGGCAATGCGGCACAACTTGTGATTGGTGATGATGGGAAACTGGAACTCAGCTTCCGGCAGGAAAGCAGTTGGAATGTGGATGTTGCACCGGAACCGACAGAATTAAAGGTGACAAAGGATAGTCAGGTAGAACTTGGAAACGGCCGGATCAAATACACGGTGACTGTCAGCAGCACGACAGGTACAAAAGATAAGGTCGTTACGCTGGATGATACGATGACCAATGCGGTCTATATGACAGATCAGGGCATGAGCATGGCTGTGCAGCGTACGAATCAGAGTGACGACGACCGAAATGGTTCGGTATCAGAAGGAGAGCCTGAGAAAGGCTTCTGGAAACTGGAGGTTAAAAAGACCAATCAGACTGCAACAGAGATCAAAAGTGGTTTCCAGATGACTTTGCCGGCGATGAAAGCAGGCGATGTTTATACCCTGACCTATTATGGCCGTGTGGATGATGATATGCGGGCGGATAAGGCCGTTTCGGTTCAGAATCGTGTCACGGCAACGTCGGATAATGTGACGGAGACTGCCACGAAAAACGACACGATCAATGGCATTATTGCAAAAAGTGGATGGCATGATAAAGTGAATCATGTGATCCACTGGACGATCACCCTGAATACCAATGAGGTCGATCTTACCAGGTGGACATTGAAAGACGACCTGAATGGACAGGAATATACCGGACCAGTTGAAATTAAAGGAAAGAAAACGGGTGACAGTGGCTTTGAGTGTTACCTGAAAACAAAGCTTCCATATACATTTAGTAAGGCCGATAGAATTGACCCAAGCTGTGTGTTTACTGTGACTTATGATACGCCA
>CALDLZ010000040.1 GCA_937915335.1 uncultured Faecalibacterium sp. | reverse complement strand
AGCTCCCCCGAAGGGGGAGCCAACGCATCTGAATGGGAATGGTTTATGGATCGATGATTTTTCTCCGAGAGCCGCAATTGCCTCTCCCTTCGGGAGAGGTGGATTTGCGAAGCAAAGACGGAGAGGGTTCAGAGCGTTGTACCAGCCTATCCGGCCGGTACGGCGCTCTTTTATTTTGGCAAAGTGCATGGTTTGATTTTGGGAGTATCACTAAAGGAGGAAAACTTTATGAAACTGAAACGACTTGTCAGCGCCGTCCTGGCGGTAGGTATGGCTCTGACCATTCTGCCCACTGCGGCGTTTGCGGCGAATAGTGATTCAAATACACTTGTAACAGATCTTGAATTCGGTGCAGATAATTTACCTGTAGATTATCTGCAATATGCAGCAGATCCAAGCAATCCTGATCCAAACCCTAATAATTGGAGCACTTATAATAGTCAAAAAGGATGGTCTCTTGCGATATATCAAGCAAAAACCTACTATCTTGATATTACGGATGGTTTTACATATGATCCATCAAGGGTAACTACTGTCCCTTCAGTAATTCCATTTAAAAATATAATCAGAAATAAAGGTATTATTGCTGGTGGCACATTTACAGGGCAGGTCAATCAACAGGGAGATTCTACAAGTAAAATAATCGCTGGAACATTTAATGGTGGAATAAATGCTTTAAGTGGAACAGTTGGAGGCGTATACCCGGACCAGCCTGTTGCGAATAAGTTAACTTGTAACGGTGCAAATATTAGTAGTGGAATATATGGCGGTGAAACTCTTAATAGCGGTACAATTAGTGGTGGCATTTTTAAGGAAAATCCGTCCAAACTTGCGACTTCCACACCACATGTGTTGAAAGCACCAAATTGCTCTATTTATGGAGTGCTTAAACTTACAGACAGCTCTCCGAATGCTTATATTGTCGGTGCACAGAAAATCACAGTTTATACTCCTGCTAAAAAATTTGGTTGTTGGGAAGTTGAAGGCTTAACTGTCACAAAAGATATGGAGAGTGAAGAAACAATTGACGGCGTAGCCTACAAGGCATTGACTTTCACAATGCCTGATAACGATGTCACCATTACACCTATTAAGGCTTTGACCCCCCTTATTATTAAAAATGGTGTTCCCGTTGATAGCGAGAACGGTGTTATTGTAGACGAGAACAAAGCGTACTCTGGCGATGCCAAAAACGATGGTTGGTCGTATAATGAGGCAAAGAACACCTTTACAACAACCGCCGCAGACGAATCTCCTCTGGAATTTGTCGATTTGCAAAACAATAAAGTAGACTGGAAGGTCAATAATTATGGTGGTCTAAAAAATGGCACCGTTACAAGCCAAATCAATAATTACGGCACTGTTGAGAATCTGATCGCTACAAGCTACTTCATCAACAAAGGAACTATTAAAAGTGGTGTGTTCAGCCGCCAGGCAGACTTTGGTGAGCAGAATCCCTCCGTCCGTTGGGTGACCGTGAACGGCGGCACTGTGAATGGTATGACTACCGCTGGTGTTGTCGGTGAGCAGGAAGTCACCATTACTGCCCCGGATGGCTTCAAGTACTGGTCTGTTGCCGGTGACACTGATTTCTCCCTGACTGAAGAGCAGAAGCATACCAACCCGCTGACCCTGAAGCTGAACGGCGAGGATAAGGGTACTATCATCTTGACCGCCCAGAGCGAGGAGGGCTATTACCCCCTGAACCTGACCGACGGCAAGGCTTACAGCGTGACTGCCGATGGTGCAAAGGATAAGGAGATCACCGCCGCCCGCGCTGGCGATACCGTGATTCTGGAAGCAGATTCCACCATGATTCCTGATGGCATGGTCTTCGACCGCTGGGAAATTACTGGTGATACCGAGCTGACCGGCGGCTTTGATGCCAATGCTGAAAAGACCAAGTTCACCATGCCCAATGGTAGCGTGACCCTCCGTGCCATGTACCGCATGGCCGACGTGGAAGAGCCCAACGTGCTGGGCACTGTGGCCATTGTTGCCACCGCCGGTGTGGGTGCCGCTGTGCTGGGCTGGACTGGTTATAACATTGCCGCCGACCTGTACGCACAGTCTATCCTGCCCGAAGGCACTGCAATTCCTGAGACCAAGGAAGCCCTGGCTGTGATGCTGTGGCAGAACGCAGGCAAGCCCGAAATCGTGGCCGCTGACGGTACTGCTCTCTCCGAGACCGAGCAGGCCCAGCAGTGGGTCGTTGCCAATGGCCTGATGGAGAACGAGGAGGACGGTTCCTTCCACCCCGAGAAGGGTGTGGGCAAGTTCGCCGCCTTGAATGCCATTAAGGCTCAGAGCGAAGCAAAGGTAAGCGAGTAACCCATTTATTATTTAACCATTCCCTGAATATTCCCAAAACACAGAAGCGCCTCATCCTTTATCGGATGGGGCGCTTCTGCGTTGTAATATGTCGAATCTTCTGTTATACTCTACTTGCCGAACCTTTTCTCCGAGCCTGTAAAGGGGAAGGAGGTGAGCCGGAGTGGAGAATTTGATCACTTTTCTCCTGACCGTCGCAGCGAATGTAGTCGCTGACTGCATCAGCAAGTGGCTTGACGATCAGACGAAGGACGGTA
>CALDLZ010000039.1 GCA_937915335.1 uncultured Faecalibacterium sp. | reverse complement strand
AACGAGGATGAGTATTTTGGCCGGGTGCTGTATGATGAATTGGCAGCTATCTTAAGAGAAATCAAGGCGGCGCATAGAACGGACAAGACTACATCGGATGGCGCAGCAATCGAGCAAGCCAAGAAGCAGCTTGAAAATGCGCAGAAGTTTGAGGGTTCACCGCTGGAAAAGAAGATAAGTGCGCTGATGGGGCAGATCGGGATAGATTATGCCAAACTGGCAAAAGAAGAGCAAATGACCCTGTTGCGGGTGTTCAATAAATCTTCCATGCTGAAGCACCGCACAAAGGCAGGTATGAGGGGCAAGCACAGACGCTGAGTAGGAATGGGAAAACGCTGCTGCGGCAGGAAGGGGAACGTACACCATTGGTTCCTTTACAAGCCTGAGCTGGGCGGGTGAAAATATCAATGGCCGCACCCATCCGCTCATCCTTCTGCCACAGAACAGGTACTTGCCGTACCCACTCGCAGCCCCTTTTCCACGTCAGCCGGAACCAAGGTGTAACACACTAGACTTTGCAAGCAAAGTCGTGTGCCAACGAGCGTTCCGCCGCTCTTTGGAATCTTCCCGGCAGGGCACTGGAAAATGGGGTGCCCTGATGGAAACGGTTGATGGTAAAACATTCACAAACCCTAAAAGGTGTGTTATTATAGTACCATCAACAAATTGAAGGGAGGGTGGCGAATGTTCAGCATTGCAGGAATCGACCTGCTGGAGCAGGAACTTTTGGATTATGAACACACCCTCCTTGAGATTTTGCTTCAGGACAAGACCACCAAGAAAAATATCATCTGGGCAACCGATGATTATGCGGAATTGGGCGAGCAGTACAGCTTCAAAAAAGAAATTCTGCCCGAACTGGTCACGGGCGATCAGGACAGTCTGATTCAGCCCCGTGTAGAGAAAGCATTGGAGCATCAGACAAACCGCACCCGCGACAAGGCCGAAGTGTTTACACCAAGCTGGATTTGCAATGCGCAGAACAATCTGGTAGACGAGCAGTGGTTTGGGCGGAAGGATGTTTTCAACGTTCAGAAGGACATGAAGTGGAAAGCAACCACGGACAAAGTTGTTTTTCCAGATGATAGCCAACACACATGGCAGAAGTATGTGGATGCACAGCGGCTGGAAATTTCCTGCGGCGAAGCACCTTATCTAGTGAGCCGCTATGACACCGTGACAGGCGAAGCTATTCCTATTGCCCAGCGAATCGGTTTGCTTGACCGCAAGCTGCGTGTTGTCAGCGAAAATACGGAAACTGAGGAAGATTGGTTCACATGGGCGAAGCGGGCATTCCAGAGCATCTATGGATTTGAGTATCAGGGTGACAGCCTGCTGCTGGCGCGGGAAAACCTGTTTGTGACTTTCATCGAGGTTTACTGGGAACGGTTTGACAAGCTGCCGAATCTGCGGCAGATGAAGATAATCGCCAACATCATTGCATGGAACCTCTGGCAGATGGACGGCACAAAGTATGTTGTTCCGGGCAGCTGCAAGGAAACCAGAATCGAAATCTTCAGTATGTTCGGAACCGAAGAACAGATTGACCTCTGTCCCGGATGCAAAAGCGGAAATATCCGGGCGCATAATGGAATTTACAGCATAATAAAGGATTGGCGTTCCAATCAGACGATGACTTTTCTTTCAATGGTGAGAGGAGGAAAAGCAAGTGGCAGCGTATAAGCCAACCATGTCGTATCGGCTAATTTACATCTTTACGATTCACGATGCCCAGCACGAGGGTTACTGGAAAATCGGAAAGACAAATTTTGACAGCGTGAACAGCTATAAACAGCTCCCGCCGAACTGCGAGGAGTTGAATCGCGCTGCCCATGACCGCATTGACCAGTATACCAAGACGGCGATGGTTGAATACGACCTGCAATATACAGAACTGGCGCGCAGAACTGTCACCTTCTCGGACGGCACGACCGATACAGAATTGTTTGACGACGACGATGTTCATAATGTGCTGTACAATTCTGGCTTTTCGGCCCGGAAGTTCTCTAATTCCAATCAGGACAGCGAATGGTTTGAGGTGCCACTGCCCGTTGCCATCCGTGCAATACAGGCGGTCAAGGAAGGCCGCACTTCGCTGACTGCTGCTGAAAAGAGCGAGGGGCAGACCAGTTTTCTCCCACAGGCTGTTCCTGCTGCGCCGAAAAAGAAATCCATCACGTTGCGTGATGAACAGGTGGATTGCGTCAACCAGACATTGCGTGTGTTCCGCAAGGAAAACTCGATGCTCTGGAACTGCAAGATGCGTTTCGGCAAGACCGTCACAGCCTATGCACTCATCAAAAAAGCAGGCTATCAGAAAGTGATCGTTGTCACCCATCGCCCGGTAGTGGAAGATGGCTGGCGCAATGACTTCGATCTGATTTTCGGAGAAAGTGATGAGCGCGCTTTCCTGAAGAAAGACCGCTTTGATACAGATTCGTCCGTTTACGATGCTGCCATGGATGCGCGCAACGATGCCAGCCTGATGACCTACAAAAATTCGGGCAAGGCATTTGTTTACTTTGCATCTATGCAGGACTTGCGCGGTTCCAAGCGGGCGGACGGCAAGTTTGATAAGAACAATGCCGTTTTCGATATGGACTGGGATCTCGTGATTTACGATGAAGCTCACGAGGGCACCCAGACCGAGCGCGGCCAGAAGGTGCAGGCATTGCTGGAAGCCGAGAAGAACGGCAAAACGCCCAAGGTTCTGCAACTATCCGGTACTCCGTACAACCTGATGCAGAAGTACGAGAACAACGTCTACACTTGGGATTACGTTATGGAGCAGAAGCGTAAGCGCGAGTGGGATACCCTGCACCCCGGCGACCACAATCCCTATGCTGACCTGCCGGAACTGCGCATCCTGACCTTTGACCTTGGGAAAAGTCTGCCTACCTCCTACCGTTATGAAACGATGGAAACGGCGTTCAACTTCACCGAGTTTTTCCGGATGTGGACGGGCGACCCGGTACGAGATTTCCGTCCACTGCCCGCAGGTGCAAAAGTGGGCGATTTTGTCCACGAAGCTGATGTGCGCAGTTTCCTGAACCTGATTTCTTCGGACGACCCGGAGAGCAACTATCCCTACTCCACGCTGGAGTACCGCGAGATGTTCCGGCATACACTCTGGATGGTTCCGGGCGTGAAAGAAGCCAGTGCCTTGAGCAAGTTGCTCAAAGAGCATCCTGTGTTTGGCGCGTACAAAATCGCCAATGTCGCAGGCGAAGGCGATGCCGAGATGCCCTACGATAACGCCCTGACGCTGGTGAAGCAGGTCATCAAGGAAAATCGCTACACCATTACCATTTCCTGCGGAAAGCTGACTACGGGCGTTACCGTGCCGGAATGGACAGCCGTGATGATGCTGACCGGGTCGGCAAGCACGGCTGCGTCTGGTTATATGCAGACCATCTTCCGTGTGCAGTCGGCAGGCGTGCTGGATGGCAAGCAGAAAGAACGCTGCTATGTCTTTGACTTCGCGCCTGACCGTGCGCTGAACGTCATTTCCGAAGTCAACCGCATTACCAAGCGCGGCAGAACCAATGAGGAACAGAACCGCATTGCGCTGGGCGAGTTCCTGAATTTCTGTCCGGTGATTGCCGTGGATGGCACCCAGATGACCGAATACAGCGTTCCAAAGATGATGCGGCAGATCAAGCGGCTGACGGTGGATAAGGCCATCAAGAGCGGCTTTGACGATGAATCGGTCTATAAACAGGATACCGGCCTTGTGATGGATGAGGACGATGTGCAGCTGTTCCACACCCTGTCGGACAAGCTGAGCGAGCAGAAAGCCGCCAAGAAGGAAACCAAAGTCCGCATCAATAATCAGGGCTTGACCAATGAGGAGTACGACAAGGCTGGCAAAATCTCCAACAAACCCAAGCGGGAGCGCACCAAAGAGGACGATGACCTGCTCAAGAAGCTGCAAGAGCAGAAGAAAGAGCGGGAGAAGGTCATTCGTCTGCTGCGGAATGTCTCTATCCGTCTGCCGCTGCTGATTTACGGTGCCAAGGTCGATCTGACCGAGAGCATCAAGATGGCCGACTTCATCACGCTGGTAGACGATGAATCGTGGCAGGAGTTCATGCCCAAAACGGTAGATAAGCCGCTGTTCCGCAAGCTGCTGAAATATTACGATGAAGATGTTGTCATTGGGGCAGGTCTGCGTATCCGCCGCATGGCAAAGGCTGCGGACGAACTGCCGCCCACCAAGCGTGTCCAGCGCATTGCCGAGATTTTCAGCCACTTCCGCAATCCCGACAAGGAAACGGTTCTGACTCCGTGGCGTGTAGTCAATCTTCATCTGAGCAATATGGTCGGCGGCTACTGCTTCCTCAACGAGCAGTTTGATGCGCAGGATGTTCTGGATGAACCACGTCTGGCCGATCAGGGCGATGTGACCGAGGATATTTTCCTTGACCCGGACGCACGGATTCTGGAAATGAACTCCAAATCCGGTCTGTATCCGCTGTATATGGCGTACAGCCTGTATGCCATGAAGCTGTCCGGTGAAGAGGACAAGCTGCCGTTGGAGCAGACGCAGGCTCTCTGGCGGGAAACCGTGGAGCAGCAGATTTTCGTTTTGTGCAAAACCAAGATGGCGCAGAGCATCACGCGCCGGACGCTGGTGGGGTATCAGGATTGGACGGTCAACACCACCTACATTCCGCACCTGCTGGAGCGGATGGAGAAAGACCCGCAGCGGCTTGCAAA
>CALDLZ010000038.1 GCA_937915335.1 uncultured Faecalibacterium sp. | reverse complement strand
AATGATGGGACGGAAATCGTTTATTCCTCACCGATTAAGAATGGCAATCAGGAACAGGTGAAGGTGCAGATTGAAACACCTGTGGAAAATGGTTTTAAGTCGGCAACCTGTATCCTGCCGGGATATTTGTGGACAAATAACGGCTACTCGGAAATTGAGATGGCAAGCCTGAAAGAACTGGTCAAATCGACGGCACATCTGCTGATTCGCTTTTCGCGTGAGGGAGGAATCGAGAGTGCCTAGTCTGTTCCGGTTGTTCGGTTATGTAATTTTCTTTTGATATTTGGAATATTCAAAGCGCCGCCTCTGAGAAAAAGCTCAGAGGGCGGCGCTTTTTTGCGCTTTAGATTGCGCGGCGGGGGCAAATATGGTACAATGAATTGCAACAACACACGACGAGGTGACGCACATGGAAGCAAAACGCATCTGCCCGTACTGCATGGGAGAACTGGAAGGCCGGGTGTCGGTGTGCCCGCACTGCGGCGGGGTGCTGGCCGGGCGCAACCCGGCGGGCAGCCTGCCGGTAGGCACCCTGCTGGCCGGGCGGTACACTGTGGGCGAGATGCAGAGCATCGACGGCGAGGGAATCCTGTACCGGGGCGTGGAGAATGTCGGACGGTTCCGGGTGACCATCAAGGAATATATGCCCCTGACGCTGTCGGCGGAGCGGGGCGCGGACGCGCTGCTCCGGCCCAAGCTGGGCAGCGAGGTGCTGTTCAAGACCACCCGGATGGACTTTGCTGACCTCTACCGTTCCATCCAGCGCATCACCCCCGCCAACGGTCTGGAGGCCGTGCTGGACGTGTTCGAGGAGAACAATACTGTCTACGCCGTGATGGAGAACCCCGGCGGCATCCCGCTGCAACAGTGGCTGGAAGAGCACGACGGTCCTGTTTCGGCTGAGACGGCCCGCAACATGCTGCAGCCGGTGTTTGACGGCGTGGCGGCGATGCATCAGGTGGGGCTGGTGCACCGGGGCATCTGCCCGGAGAACATCCGGGTGCTGGAAAACGGCCGGGCCCGGCTGACCGGTTACGCCACCGTCGGCCTGCGCACGGCAGGCAGCGGCCTGCACGAGCAACTCTACGAGGGCTATTCGGCACCGGAACAGTACTCCACCACCGAGTTCGAGGGACGCTACACCGACGAATACGGCCTTGCCGCCGTGGTCTACCGGATGGTCTGCGGACAGAGTCCTGTTCCGGCGGCACAGCGGTTGGTGTCGGACTCCAACCCGCGGGCCCGCACGCTGGATCGTGCCGTGCCGGAGTATGTCTCGGATGTGCTCTGGATGGGCCTGCAGCTCAAGCCCGCCGAGCGCATCCAGACCGTGCCCCAGCTGTTCCAGGCGTTGAGCAGTCAGGAATACACCACTGAGCTCACCCAGACCCTGCAGCAGTCCGCACCGCGCCCTCAGCCTACCCAGGAAGAGGAGCAGAAGAAGCACCTGCTCAGTCTGCGCAACCTGTTGGCGGCCATATTGATCCTGCTGGCGATCCTGATCCTGCTCATTGTGTGGGGGCTGGTAAGTCAGGGCCGGCACGACGCAAAGCCTGCTGAGTCTGCTCCCAGCTCTGAACCGGCCAGCTCGCTGGTGACGGAGCCCGTTAACCTGATCCCTGATTTTGTGGGGTTGGATTATGATTCGCAGGTGCGCAATAACAACAGCTACACCGATGAGTACCTCTTCTATGTGACGCTGGAATACAGCAACACCGTGGAGAAGGGCAAGATCATCCGGCAGACCCCCGAGGCGGGGGAGGTCATCGAGGAGGGCGGCACCGTGAATCTGGTGGTCAGCCGCGGCCCGCAGATGGTCGAGATGCCCAACGTGGTGGGCTTTACCCGTGATGGCGCGGAGCAGCAGCTCGCCCAGCTGGGGCTGAACGCAAGCTTCTACCCCATCTACAACGATGGCTCCTATGTGTCGGGCTGTGTGGCCTATTGCAGCGAGGATGCCGGTGCTATGGTGGAGGTGGGCTCGACCATCATCGTCTATATGGCGGCGGAGGTGGAAGCCGAGGTGCCCGCTGCCCCGCCCGAGACGACGTCCCCTTCAGCCAGCAGCGATACTACTACAACGACTACCACGCCCGATGAGACCCCGGCGGATGATACGGAATACGATACGGATTGATAAGGAAAGCGGCCTGCCGGAGACGGTGGGCCGCTTTTTTGATGAAACCTCTTGAAAAAATAAATTATTCTGATAGAATTATAGTAGAATGATTCAGGAGGTGTGAGTTATGATCATCAAGTCGTCTACAGCGCTTCGCAATGATTATGGGACGATTTCAAACCTGGCACATGGTGCAGGGGAGCCAATTTATATTACCAAAAATGGTGAGGGCGATCTTGTTGTGATGAGTATTGAAGCATTTGAACAACGAGAAGAAGCATTAAAGCTTCGTGCAAAGCTGGAAGCAGCAGAACAGGAACGGCTTGCCGGTGCGCCGGTCTACACGCTGGAGGAATCCAGAAAGCGGCTGGAGGAAATTTACCGACGTGGTTAAGCTTGAAATTTTGGAATCCGCTCAGAGAGAATTGGAAAGCATCGCACAGCTTCACATGAATCTGGTGGGGCCGGAATCTGCCCGTAAAATTATGAATCGGATTCTGGATGCTCTTTCACGGCTGGAATTATTTCCGCTGTCCGGTTCTCTTCCTGAGGATAATGAACTGCTGAAAAATGGTTATCGGTATGTGATTGCAGGGAAATATATCTGCATCTATCGGCTGATTGCGGATAAGGTACTTGTTTACCATATTGTGCATGGTGCAAGTGACTATCCGATTCTGTTTAAGCGGCTGCTACAAGAGGAAACACAAAGAGAAAATTGATTGCAAAGCGGCCTGCCGGAGACGGTGGGCCGCTTTTTACGGATGAAAGGTTTTGACTGAGGGGGTTCCGTTGTCAGAATCACCTAAAAAATCCCCCGAATTTGTGAGCTTCCACAAACTTTAGGAAAAACTCTTGATTTTTTATAGGGGGGGGGGTATGATAGGGTGCGGAAGCACCCGCAAAATTGAAGAATCGGCAAACCAGTCGAAAGGCTGCGACGCAAAGCTATAGGGCCTGTTATATGGCAGCCAGCTGCACTTTTTCTCTGTTCCGCTCAATGGTTGCAGGAACAGGAACCAAAGTACAAAACGCAGAGCGTTGTACCAGCCTATCCGGCTGGTGCGGCGCTCTTTTGTTTTGGCAAAGTGCATGGGTTGATTTTGGGAGTATCACAAAAGGAGGAAAACTTTATGAAACTGAAACGACTTGTCAGCGCTGTCCTGGCAGTAGGCATGGCGCTGACCATTCTGCCTACTGCGGCGTTTGCGGCTGATACGTCTACTACCCCTGTTGTAATTAGAAACATGGTATTAACGGCAGATGGTAAAGTTGATGAAACTGCATCTGGTGCCACCAACGAAAAGACACCGAATAGTTACTGGTACTGGTATGAGAATGGAAATACAAATAGACCCGGATGGTTTAGAGGAATGTACAACCTTATGAACATCTACTCCGGTGCTGTATTTGATGAACAAAGTATTTCTTCTGATTCTCCCAGAACTGATTTTGGTGAAACTGTAAATAACTATGGCACAATTAAATCCGGAAAATTTGGAACAGTTTATAATTATGGCGGCGGCCTGATTGAAGGTGGTGAGTTCAATTTTCTTATAAACGTCACTTCAACAAGTGTGGTTAAAAATAGTCTGGTGAAGAGATATTCTGTTGCACGTCAGGCAGGAGGAACACTTGAAGACTCCGTTGTTTGGGGTTCTTTAAAGGAAGATTTTAGCAGCACAATAAAAAATAGTATTCTTCCGTCGAAACCCGAAAAGAGCACGACTTCTGAATCTTATGTGGTTGATGCTTCTGGCTGTACATTGAGTGGTACCTTTAATGAGATTATGTACTCTATTAAAGATAAAATGTGCATCGTTGGTGATGAGACAAGCACGCCGGGTATGGAGTTTAGAGTAGAGCCCAGCTCTAAGTCTAGAACAATTACTGGTTGGAAAGTTGTAAATGCAACTTATACGCCCAATACGGATGGAAGCATTACTGTAACAGTTTCAGCAAACAATACTGAAGATGTTGAGATCGCTGCTATCCGTGAAGAAGTTCCTCTGACAGTGTCCAATAATCTCCCTGCTGATGGTAAAAATGATGATGATACTTACGGCAGTCCTTATGATGGTTGGAATTATAGCGAAACCGAAAGCAATAATAAAATTACGAAAAACTTGAAGGTCTATGCTACTTCCAATTCTAATGCTGAGAACACCGTAAACATTGGTAATGAGCAGGTTGACTGGACTATTCAGAATAATGGCACGATTGCCGAGGGTAAATTTACTGGTATTGTGAACAACTACGGCAACATTACCGGTGGCACTTATACAGGCAATTTCTACAATCGTAATACTACCGACAATCCGAATGCAAATGCCGTCCGTGAGGAAGGCATCGTGACCAGCGGCGTTTTCTCCCGCTCTGCTGACTTTGGCACCCAGAACCCTGATATTACCTGGCTGACCGTCAAGAACAATGCTACCATCAACGGCATCAAGGACTTTACCATGGCCGGTATTGTCGGTGAACAGAGTGTGACCATTACTGCCCCGGATGGCTTCAAGTGCTGGTCTGTTGCCGGTGACACCGATTTCGCCCTGACCGAAGAACAGAAACATAGCAACCCGCTGACCTTGAAGCTGAACGGCGA
>CALDLZ010000037.1 GCA_937915335.1 uncultured Faecalibacterium sp. | reverse complement strand
GTCGTCCCCGCCGATGACCTGACTGACCCGGCCCCTGCAACCACGTTCGCCCACCTGGACGCAACCACCGTTCTGAGCCGTAAGATCGTGGAGCAGGGCATCTACCCTGCCGTCGATCCTCTGGCTTCCACCTCCCGTATTCTGGAAGCTGATATCGTAGGCGAGGAACACTACCGTGTGGCCCGTAAGGTCCAGGCCACCCTGCAACGTTATCAGGAGCTGCAGGACATCATCGCCATCCTGGGCATGGACGAGTTGAGCGAGGAAGACAAGCTCACCGTCACCCGTGCCCGCAAGCTGCAGAAGTTCCTCAGCCAGCCTTTCGCTGTGGCCGAGAACTTCACCGGCCTGAAGGGTGTGTACGTCCCGCTGGCAGATACTATCAAGGGCTTTGCCGCTATCGTGGACGGCCAGTGTGATGACCTGCCCGAGTGGGCATTCTTCAACGTGGGCACCCTCGAGGATGCCCGCAAGAAGTACGCGGACAAGCAGGCGGAGGAAAAAGGCGGTGCCAACTGATGGAAAAGTTCATCCTGAACATCACGGCTTCCAGCGGTGAATTCTATCAGGGCTACTGCGAAAGCCTGATCCTGCCCACCGGCGATGGCGTGTACGGCGTGCAGGCCGGACACAACCCGGTGCTGGTGGCCCTGCACATGGGCGTTGCCAAGTTCACCGTGGACGGCGAGACCCGTGAGGTGCTGGTGGGCGACGGCATTGCTGAAGTGACCCCCACCTTCGTCCTGCTGCTGGTGGACAGCGCTGAGCGGCCCGAGGATATCGACCGCAACCGCGCCGAGGCCGCCCGCATCCGGGCCGAAGAGCGCCTGCAGCATAAGCAGAGCATGCACGAGTATTACCAGAGCAAGATTGCGCTGGATCGCGCCATGCAGCGTCTGCAGACGGCCGCCAAGTATAAGCGATGATTTCTCCCAAACGATAAACTCTCCCCTCAAACAAAACACCGTCGATCTGTTGTTTCTCAGATTGGCGGTGTTTTTGTATGCCGGTGTGCCGCCAGCGTGGGCCAGGAGTTTCTCCGAGGACCGTCCGCCGGGGTGGGACCCTGTTCCGCAGGCAATAGGGCGGGCGATGGAATGGCCCGATTCGTGTCCGAGGAGAAAGCTACCGGAACACGCTATCGTACCCCCTTGTAAATTGCTTCAAAAAGTCGTATCATAGAAGCAAATACAAGCAAAGGAGCATTCTTATGCGTGCATACGAGCGACTGTTGAATTATGTCCGCGTTTACACTACCTCCGACCCCGAGAGCGGCACCCATCCTTCTGCCGAGCGGGAGTTTGACCTGGCCCGGAAGCTGGTGGACGAGATGAAGGCTCTGGGCATCGAGGATGCCCGGGTGGACGAGCATTGCTACGTCTACGGCACCATCCCTGCCACCCCCGGCTGTGAGAGCAAGCCCACGCTGGGCCTGATCGCCCACATGGACACCGCCCCCGATGCTTCCGGCGAGGGTGTCAACCCCATCTTGCACGAAAATTACGACGGCCATGATGTCACCCTGCCCGCCACCGGCATGGTGATGAAGGTTTCCACCTTCCCCTTCCTGGCCGACCTCAAGGGCGAGACCCTGATCACCACCGAC
>CALDLZ010000036.1 GCA_937915335.1 uncultured Faecalibacterium sp. | reverse complement strand
ATCGCAGAATAACACGTTTCTATTATAGCCGCAAGTCAACGTTTTCTCAAGCGTTTTGTCAAGTTTTTCCGTTTTTTTCATATTTCTTTGCCCAGGGCCGCACAAACTGTCAGAACTGTTCAAGCAGGCGCACGGTACGGCTGACAGGCAGGCCCATGATGGTGTAATAATCGCCCTCGATACGGTCCAGCCAGACCGCCGCCCGGCCCTGAATGGCATAGGCGCCGGCCTTATCATAGGGCTCCTTTGTGGCGGCATAGGCATCGATCTCCGCCTCGCTCAGAGGGAAAAAGGTCACCTTACAGGTATCCACAAAGCTCTCGGTACGGGTACCGTCTGAGACGCAGACACCGGTATGGACATAGTGGGTGGCGCCGGACAGCGCCCGGAGCATCCGCTTGGCATCCTCAACACTGTGGGGCTTGCCGAACACCTCACCGTTCACATCTACCACGGTATCACACCCCAGCACTACCGCTTCCGGGTGCTCCTTTGCCACGGCAAGGCACTTGCCCCTGGCCAGCTTTTCCACCAGCTGGGCGGGAGTATCGGCGGTGACAGCCTCCTCGTCAAAATCGCTGACGCAGACCGTGAAATCGGTGGTGTACAGGCTCAGAAGCTCCTTCCGCCGGGGGCTCTGGGAAGCAAGGATCAAATTTTTCATGGTATCACTTCCCCGTTGAGCCAAATCCGCCCTCGCCGCGCTGGGTATCACCCAACTCTTCCACCTGCGCAAAGGCGGCGGTGTAGACGGGTGCGATGCAGAGCTGTGCCACCCGCTCGCCGGGCTGGATGGTATAGGGCTCGGTGCCCAGGTTGATCATGGGCACCTTCAGCTCGCCGCGGTAATCGCTATCTACCACGCCCACGCCGTTGGCCATGCACAGACCATGCTTGATGGACAGGCCGCTGCGGGCATAGACCAGTGCCACGGCGTGTGCACCGGGCAGCTCGATGGCAAGGCCGGTGGGCACCAGTGCCCGCTGCATGGGGGCCAGGGTCAGGGGCTCGTCCAGCACGGCGCACAGGTCGGCGGCCGCCGCACCCGGCGTGGTGTATGCGGGCACCTTGGCCCGGGGATCCAATACTTTATAGTTTACGGTGATCGGTTCCATAGTATACCTCTTATCAAGTTATAATCGGGTGGGGCCGGGGAAATATCATCTTCAAATTTAATTCGTTCCCTTGAAGTAAAGCCCTCTCGTGAACTCTCCCTCAAAGGGTGCGTGGACGCGGATGCTGTCCAGGATGGCGGCAGCTTCCTCACGGGTCTCGAGGGTGAAGTAGGCCACGCCATAGTCCACAGTCAGGGCACCGGGCTTATCCCCCATATAAATAGGTACAGGGTTATAGATCGTCTGCACGCCCATGCCGCACCGCACAGGGAACTTTTTCGCCTTGCGGTCGGTGAGTTCCCCCGCCTTATTGCAGTGGGCACAGTCGTGGATATTCTGCAGCGGGCAGGCCCGGGTGACCATCAGGGGCATGTGGCCATAGACCAGCACGCCGGTGGGCACGGGTTTGCCGTTACGGGTGGGCGCAATGGTGCTGATGTCGCTGTCCTTGACCTCGGGCAGGATAAGCACACTGTTCAAGCCATGGTCGGCGTAGAACTGCGCCGCCATCTGGTTGGTGACGTTCAGACCGAAGCTGCCGCTCATGGGCAGACCCTTGCAGAGCCGCAGGTGGGCGATATTGCTCACCTCGTAACCCGCAAAGCCTGCATCCTGGGTGGCGGCAATGCGGCGGGCGGTATCCTCTTCCAGCTTGCCGAACATCACGCGCGGCAGCTCAAGAATCGTCTTGGCCCGCCACTCCCGGGGCACCCGGTCGGCCTGAGCGATGGGCAGGATGAGATACTCCACGCCGCTCAGGGCCTGTTCCGGCACCTGAGCCCAGGTTTCAAAGCGGGCACGCAGGGTACGGTGAGGTGGCAGGGTGCGCAGGGGCAGAGCCTCCAACTCCACCTCCCGGGTCGGCCAGGGTCGCAGGACTTCCCGCTTTTTCAGCAGGGCATCCAGCGCTTCCCGGCGCAGCTCGTTCACAACACTGCCGGGCACGAACCAGGGGCCGCCGTCCATCTCCACGTCGATCTTTTCCACCGCAAAGGGGGTACCGCCAGTCTTGGCAAGGCTGCGGTCCAGGCTCTCGGTGGGGTCAGTGCGGGCAGGCTGGGGTTCGGCGTCACCATAGGCAAAGGCCTTGTTGCCGTCCGCATCGGTAACGGTCAGCTTCTCGCCGCCCTCTTCAATTTCCAGCTTGAACCGCACCGGCACCCGGCTGCGCTCGCGGCGGTAGAGCTCGCGCAGGGCAGGCAGGGTCTTTTTGGTCAGCTCGGCATCGGCCTCGCTGCGGACACCGAACATGGTGCCGTCAATTTTACCGTCCAGATAACCGGAGGTGAAACCCGAACGGCTGAATGCGTTTTTCAACAGGTCACGGTCATAGGCGCGGCCCTCACGGCCCGCCAGGCAGGCGCTGACCGCCGCTGCCACATACTCCGGCGTGCGGAGACGGCCCTCGATTTTTGCCGATGCCACACCGATGGCCTGCAGCTTGTCCAACTTGTCGATGACAGAGTTATCCTTCAGGCTCAGGTGGTGCAGGCGGCCCGGCTTGCCCTCGGGCAGTGGGTTCGCTTCAAAGGGCAGGCGGCAGGGGCCGGCGCAGGAACCTCGGTTGCCGCTGCGTCCGCCCAGAAAGGCCGACATATAGCACTGGCCGCTGACACACATACAGAGGGCACCGTGGACGAAGCACTCCGTCTCGATGCCGCAGTGCTTGGTGATGTGCTCCACCTCGGGCAGGCTCAGCTCCCGGGCCAGCACCACACGGGCAAAGCCCAGTTCTTTCAGTTCCAGCGCGCCCTGCAAGGTATGGACGCTCATCTGGGTAGAACCGTGACGGGGCAGATCGGGGGCAATTTCCCCGATGAGCCGCGCCACCGCCAGGTCCTGGCAGATGACGGCATCCGCCCCGCTCTCGGCCACAGCCTTGACAGCACCGGCCAGCGCGGCCAGCTCCCCACCGTAGACGGTGGTGTTCAGCGCCACATGCACTTTAACCCCGCGTGCGTGGCAGAACCGGACAGCTTCCTTCAGGCTGTCCGCGTCAAAATTTCCGGCTCCCGTCCGGGCGTTGAAGCCCGAAAAGCCCAGATACACGGCATCCGCCCCGCTGAAAACAGCGGCACGGAGCATCTCTTCACTGCCCACCGGGGCAAGGATCTCGATTTTTGGCATAATACTCCCTTTGTTCCCGCGCGCTCACTGCGCCCTGTCCTCAAGCTTCGGTCTTGGGCTCCTGTCCGGCCTTCTGCTTGGCCTGCAGGCGGGCCAGCTGCTCCCGCAGGGCCGCGTTTTCACGCCGGAGCGTTTCATTTTCGATCTTAGTCTTATCCTCGGCCAGCTTTGCCTTGGCCGCGTCGGCAATATAATCCTGGATCTGGCCGCGCATATTCTCGGCGCTGCCGGTACTCTTTTTGTACTCGTCCAGATAGTCCATGGCGCAGAACACCGCCGCCTTGGTCACCGAAAGATTTTCGTTGGTATCCAGCAGCTTTGTGATATCCTCATCCAGCTTTTTGGCCAGAGAGGCGATATACTTTTCGGAATCCGTCGTTGCGATCGCATAGGGTGCGCCCGCAATGGTCACTCGCACTTTATTAACCATCTCGTATCCTCACTTTGTGCATGCTTCGGGCGGCAGCATCGGCTGTAAAAACCGGAATTTCCCGTTTTGATTGGGTCATTACCGGGATTTTCAGTGCAAATCACACACCCGCGGCGAAACATCCCGCACGATTTTCGTTCTGAGCGGAGTTTGTGGCCGAGTTTCCACCCCGGCGCGCGCCTTTTCCCCCGCCGGGGCAGCCGCTCATTTCTTATTATAATATAAATAAGCGTCGTGCGAAAGTGTTTCTTTTGAATTTTCTGCATATTTACCAGAAAGATTGTGATAAAAATGGCAGTTACGGCAAAAATGAGCGTTTTTCCTTGCAATCATGTGAAGAACTGATTATAATAGCCTTGTTGTGGTAACGGGAAGAGGGAAATAGAGGAGAGGTTTCCCGTTACGATATTTCAGAATAGCACAAGTGTGTGTGCGGATAGGAGTTCCTTATGACGACAAAAGAATTTGCAAAAATTCTTCAGGACAAGCTGACCAGCGAATACGGCGTGGATCTGAGCGTGGCTTCCAAGCAGCAGATCTACCGTTCCCTCGCCTTGATCTGCCGCCAGATGATGAGTGAGAACCACAAGAAGTTCCAGTCCAAGGCGATTGGCACCGGCACTAAGCAGGTATACTACCTCTGCATGGAGTTCCTGATGGGCCGCAGCCTGAAGATGAGCCTGTTCAACCTGGGCCTTGAGGATGTTGCCCAGAAGGTTCTGGCCGACGCCGACATCAACATCGAGGGCATCTTTGAGGAAGAGCCCGATGCCGGCCTGGGCAACGGCGGTCTGGGCCGTCTGGCTGCCTGCTATCTGGATGGCATGGCCACCACCGGCATCTGCGGCACCGGTTACTCCATCCTGTACGAGTACGGCATCTTCAAGCAGAAGATCGTGGACGGCTGGCAGCAGGAGCGCGCTGACAACTGGCTGCCCGGCGGTCAGGTCTGGCTGAAGAGCCACCCCGATCAGGCCATCGAGGTTCGCTTCGACGGCGAGATCCGTGAGAACTGGGATCACGGCTTCCACTATATCCAGCACACAAACTACAACAGCGTCATGGCTGTTCCTTCCGATATGTACGTGCAGGGCTACGATGGCAAGGGCGTTGCCAAGCTGCGTCTGTGGCAGGCAAAGGCTCCGGACTTTGATATGTCCAGCTTCTCTCTGGGCAACTACAACACCGCCATGAGCAAGAACGCCAGCGCCGAGCTGATCTCCAAAGTCCTGTACCCCAACGACAACCACGTTGAGGGCAAGATCCTGCGCCTGCGCCAGCAGTACTTCCTGTCTGCCGCTTCCATCGGCGATATCGTGCACAACCATCTGTCCACCTACGGCACGCTGGAGAATCTGCCCGACAAGGTCGCCATCCAGCTGAACGATACCCACCCCACTCTGGCCATCCCCGAGATGATGCGTATCCTGCTGGACGAGTGCGGCTTTGACTGGGACAAGAGCTTCGAGATCTGCCAGAAGGTCTTCGCCTACACCAACCACACCGTCATGGCCGAGGCTCTGGAGAAGTGGAACGTGGACATCTTCAAGATGACCCTGCCCCGTATCTACCAGATCGTGGTCGAGATGAACCGCCGTGCCCGTGAAAAACTGGAGAAGGCTTTCCCCGGCGATGAGGGCAAGATCAACTATATGGCCCTGATCGGTGACAACCAGGTGCGCATGGCCAACATCTGTGCCTACACCGCCAACAGCATCAATGGCGTTTCCAAGCTGCACAGTGAGATCATCAAGGAGAGCGTGTTCCACGACTACTACCTGTTCAAACCCCAGGCCTTCAAGAACGTGACCAACGGCATCGCTTACCGCCGCTGGCTGCTGGCCTCCAAC
>CALDLZ010000035.1 GCA_937915335.1 uncultured Faecalibacterium sp. | reverse complement strand
GGCTTGTAAAGAATACTTGCAAAGACGATGACAATGACAACGACTGCCAGCAGCAGCCACATTGCGGTGGTAGACATGATTTTTCCCTCCAATTTTCACGAATACCCTTTCGGCCAGCGCAAAAACCCATCAAGCCACTTGACATTTGGGTGTGCGGCGGGTATGCTCCTATTATACGCTGAACTGGCACCATGAAAATACCCAGAACAAAGATTTTTTATGGGGTCAGTTTTTTGAGGCGCCCAAAAAGGGGAGGGGTCTTATGTTTCATCTGACAGCCGCACTGGATGCGGCCAGCGGGGTGCCGCTGTACGAACAGCTCTATGAGAGCCTTGCTGCCGAGATGCGCGGCGGGGCCATCCCGGCAGGTACCCGGATGCCCGGCAAGCGGCGGCTGGCAGCGGAGCTGTCGGTGTCCGTCAACACGGTGGACGCGGCCTATCAGATCCTGGCGGCCGAGGGCTACATGGAGCCGAGGGAGCGCAGCGGCTTCTATGTACAGGAATACCTCGCCCTGCCCCCCCGACCCGAGGAAGCGCCGCCCCCGGTGCCCGCCGCCCCGCCGCAGAAAGCGCCCGAGCCGCCCGTCCGGTTCGACCTGTCCACCCGGGGCGTGGACCCGGGGCTTTTCCCGTTCCGCACCTGGGCCCGGCTTCAGAAGGAACTGCTTTATTCCTCGCCCCAGCTGCTGACCCACGGGGACGCGCAGGGGGACGTTGAACTGCGGCAGGCCCTGGCTGACTATCTGGAAGAGTACCGGGGGGTGCGGTGCACCGCCGAGCAGGTGGTGGTGGGTGCTGGTCTGGAATACCTGCTGGGGCTGCTGGCCCCGCTCCTGCCCGGCAAGACCGCCGTGGAAAACCCCGGCTACCAGCGGGCCAGACAGGTGCTGGAAAACAACGGCGTGGAGTGCTGCTGCCTGCCCGTGGACGAGGACGGCCTTTCGGTGCAGGCGCTGTCCGGCTCGGGCGCGGAAGTCTGCTACGTTACCCCCAGCCATCAGTTCCCCACGGGCGTGACCATGCCGGCAGGCCGCCGGGCAGAGTTGCTCCACTGGGCCTCCCGCCGCCCGGGGCAGCGGTATATCATCGAGGACGACTACGATTCGGAGTTCCGCTTCGATACCCGCCCTCTGCCCAGTTTACAGGGGATGGCCGGGGCCGACGGCCCGGTGGTCTATCTCTCCACCTGTTCCCGCAGTCTGGCCCCCAGTATCCGTATTGCCTACATGGTGCTGCCCCGGCAGCTGCTCCCGGCCTGGCACGCAAAGTATTGGCTCTACTCCGGCACGGTCAGCCGGTTTGAGCAGCAGACGCTGGCCCGGTTCATCCGGGAGGGCTACTTTACCCGCCATCTGGCCCGGGAGCGGGTGGCCTACAAAGCTCGGAGAGATGCCCTGACGGCGGCGCTGAACACCGCCTTTTCCCCCGGCGAGCTGACCCTGAAGGGCTTGCACACCGGCCTGCACCTGCTGGCAAAGTTGAAGGATGCCCCGCCTGATGCCGCCCTCCATGCCGCCGCAAGGGCGCAGGGGGTGCGGTTGAGCCTGCTGAGTGATTATGACCTGACCGGCGGCGGTCAACGCTTTTCCGGCACGCTGGTGCTGGGTTACGGCTCGCTGGGGGATCCAGACTTCTCCGAGGTGGGCGAGACATTGAGGAAGGTCTGCACCGCCGCGCGGGAAGCGTCGGTCACGGTGTAAGTGCCTGCACTGGCATCCCATTCCCCGGGCAGGGCCTCGGCGTGGGGCAGGGCACTGCCGTTGGCCAGAAACTCCAAGATCGTGCCCAGCAGGGTGTAATCCTGCGCCGCAAAGTCGGTGAGCAGGGAAGAGCTGCTGCCCCGCAGAGCATCCGGCAGGGTGGCGGGCAGCAGTTCAAGATTTTGCCGGAAAAAGGCTTCCCATACCGCTGCCCGTGCCGCTGCCCGGTGGGCAGGCGGCACGGTGCCGTCCGTGTCCCAGCCGGAGAGCAGGGCATGGGCTTCCTTGGCGGAAATCCCCTGCACGGCGGCGGAAAGCCCGGCTTCGGACAGCTCGTCCGTGGTCAGCGCCCCCGAAAAGCCCACCCGCACCGGCCCGTAGCGGGAAGCCGTCCTTTCCAGCACGGCGGGGGAGAACGCCAGATAAAGTGCATCTTCCGGCAGGCCCAGCACCTCCAAAAGTGCCTGACGGCACCGGGCGGGCCCTGCGGCGGCGTAACAACGGGCAAGGCTGGTTTCCTCGCCGCCAAAGGGGACAGTGAGCTCTCCCGGCACGGACAGCAGGTTCAGGCTGTTCTGGGCGGCATTCAGGTATACCAGCAAAAAGCCCGGCTGCTCCCCGGCGGTGCAGAGGAGCACCGTCATGTGGTGCTCGGCCTTGGGCAGCTGGATGGGAATGCCGCTCTGGGGCTGGGCTGTCTGGATGCGGGTGCGCACCATTTGCCGGGTAAGCAGCACCGTGCCGCCCACCAGCGGCAGCAGCACCAGCAGTGCCGCCCCCAGTGCTGCCCAGAAGGGCCTCCAACCATCCTTATGCATCCCATGTCCCTCCGTTCCGTTTTGGGAAAGAGTGGGCCGGGATGAGCTTTTTTATGCAGAAAATACTGTCCGGGCATGAAAACGCCCCCTGTGCCATACAGTAAGCACAGAGGGAGGGGTGCGGATGCTGGAATGGATCATGCAGGCCAACCGGGCCGTCAGCGGGGTCATCTGGGGGCCGGCGGGGCTGACACTGCTGTTTGGCACCGGGCTGCTGCTGACGGTGCGCACCGGGGCGTTCCAGCTGCGGTATTTCGGCTTCTGGATGCGGCGCACCATTGGGGCCATCTTCCTGGACCGGAACGTGACCGCCCACACCGACGATGAAGCCATCAGCCAGTTCCAGAGCCTCTGCACGGCGCTGGCGGCGACCATCGGCACGGGCAACATCGTGGGCGTGGCGGCAGCCATCCTCACGGGCGGGCCGGGTGCCATCTTCTGGATGTGGGTCATGGCGCTGCTGGGCATGATGACAAGCTATGCCGAGAACGTGCTGGGCATCTGCTACCGCCACCAGGATGCGAACGGTGCCTGGCGCGGCGGGCCCATGTACTATCTGGCCGAGGGGCTGGGCGGCGGCTTTGGCCGGGTGCTGGCCGCGCTGTTCGCCTGTTTCTGCGTGCTGGCCAGCTTCGGCATCGGGAATATGAGCCAGATCAACTCCATCGCGGGCAACCTGCAGGCGGCGTTTCAGGTGCCGCCGGTGCTCACCGGTGTGGTACTGGCCCTGCTCACCGGCCGGGTCATTCTGGGCGGTCTGCAGCGGGTGGCCGCTGTCACCGAAAAGCTTGTGCCCCTCATGGCGCTGTTCTATCTGTTCGGGGCGCTGACCGTGGTCTGTGTTCACTGGGCGGCTGTTCCGGCGGCGTTTACCGCCATCTTCCGGGGGGCCTTTGGCCTGCAGGCCGCAGGGGGCGGGGTGCTGGGCTATGGCATGGCCCGGGCTGTCAGCTGGGGCTTCAGGCGCGGAGCCTTCTCCAACGAGGCCGGGCTGGGCGCTTCGGTGCTGGTGCACTGTGCCGCCAATGTGGAGGAGCCTGTCCAGCAGGGGATGTGGGGGATGTTCGAGGTGTTCGCGGACACCATGGTGGTCTGTACCCTCACGGCCCTTGTGGTGCTGACCAGCGGGCTGGTGGACCTGAACACCGGCGCGGCCCTGACCGGCGCGGATGGTACCGTACTGGTGGGGCAGGCGTTCTCCACCGTGTTCGGAGCCTTTGGGCCGCGGTTCATCGCGGTGTCGATCCTGCTGTTTGCCTATTCCACCACGCTGGGGTGGAACCACTACGGCACCCGGGCCGTGGAGTATCTGCTGGGCAGCCGTGCCGCTGTGGCTTACAGGCTGGTGTTTGCGGCTATGGTGCTGGTGGGGGCCGTGATGAAGCTCGACCTTGCCTGGGAACTCTCCGACACCTTCAATGGCCTGATGATGCTGCCGAATCTCGTCGGCGTGGTGGGGCTGTCAGGGGTGGTGGTTAAAGAAACACAAGAATATTTGAAACGAAAATAACTCTCTCCGTCATTGCTTCGCAATGCCACCTCTCCCGAAGGGAGAGGCAATTGCAGCTTCGGGGCAAAATCCTGCAAACATGCAGTAGCTTGCCTGTCAGATGTGTTGGCTCCCCCTTTGGGGGAGCTGGCACGCATCAGCGTGACTGAGAGGGCTATTCTTTATTTCTTCTTTTTGTTGGATTTCATGGCGGGCCGCTTCAGACTCCGCACCGCGTCCCGTCCGGCGACGATGCCGCTGCCAAAGGCCCAGTGGAGGTTGAAGCCGCCGCAGCTTCCGGCGCAGTCCAGCGTCTCGCCCACAAAGTAAAGGCCGGGGCAGCCTTTGAACTGGAAGCTGGGCTCCACCTCGTCCAGGCTCAGGCCGCCGCCGGTGGTCTGGGCCTGCTTCCAGCCGCAGGGGGTCAGCCCCTCGAACAGCCAGTGCTTGGCCGTGTTGGCCAACACCTGCCAGGCGGCATCCGGCAGGGTGTCCACCGGCTTTTCAGGCAGCCTTGCCGCAGCCCACAGAGCCCGGCCCAGCCTGGGGTTGAGCAGGCCTGTCCAGAAATCCGCAGGCGCTTTGCCGGGCAGCAGGGGCACCCGGGCCGCAAACAGGGCTGTCAGTGCGGCTTCGTCCAGCGCGGGGAAGAGGTCGAGCTCCACGGCGGGGCGCTTGGGCCCACGCCCGGGAGCAAGGTGCCCGGACAGCTGCATGATGCAGATGCCGGAAAGCCCGTAATCCGTGAACTGTACCTCGCCGTTCTCCACGGCCACGGTGCAGTGGCGGTCAAGGTCAAGCAGGGAAGCTGCCGCTTTGGCCCGGATGCCGGCTAAGGTTTTGTTGGGCTTTGCCACCTGCAGGGCTGTCAGACAGGGGTAGAGGGGCTCAAGCCTGCCGCCGCACTGGGCGGCAAACTTTGTGCCAAAGCCATCCGTGCCGAACTGGGGCCCGGCGTTGCCGCCCATGGCACAGATGACGGCATCGGCCCGCAGGGTCTGGTCATGGCCCTCGCTGTCCGCAAAAAGGACGGTGTAGCCGCTGCGATTCTGGCTCAGGGTCTGGACGGTGCAGCCGGTGCGCACTTCCACACCCCGGCGGGCCAGGTGGCTTTCCAGCAGGGTCAGCACATCAGAGGCCTGGTTGGAATAGGGGTAGACCCGCCCGGCCTCGTCGGTACGGGTGTAAAGGCCCAACGTTGCGAACCATTCCAGCGGCGCGGCGGCGTTCACTGCCGCCAGCAGGGGGCGCAACGCCGCAGGATCAGCGGTGAAATACTGTTCGGGCGCAATACCGGTGTTGTCCAGATTGCAGCGGCCATTGCCGGTGGCCAGCAGCTTTTTGCCGCACCTGGGGTTGCGGTCCAGCACAGTCACCCGCACTGCCCCGGCGGGGGCCGACTGTGCCGCGGCCAATGCAGCGGCAAGGCCCGCCGCGCCGCCGCCAAGGATCACGATTTGCTGCATAAGAGTACCCCCTCGAAATACATACAGTTTATTATAGCATACCCTACAACAAAAGGACAGAAGGATGCTTCAAATTTACGGCTAAGAAACTTTGTCGAACATCTTGACAGGCCATGCAGGATTTGGTAATTTTACTCTAACTGAATTGAGCGATCGATGTGCCCGGAACGTGCCGGGAAAAGGCGGAAAATTGAGGGCTGCCGGTGGAGGACGCTGAATATGTGGAAGAAAAAAGAGCTCTGGCTCCCAGGCATTCTACTGACTGTCGTTGTGTTGGCCGGCCTGTGCTGGTATGGCCTGTACATCCGGCAGCAGTTCTATGACGAGGGCACCAGCAACCTGCTGGAGACCTATGAGCAGGTGGACAAGACCTTTACCATGTTTGCCCAGCGCAACTGGAACGTGTTGAGCGAGTGGGGCAAGAGCCTGCATAGCGCCGATATGGTCGGCCAGACAAAGAACCGGTTGGAAAGCTTTGAATCCGAACGGGATACCTGGCAGTACACCGACGTGTATCTCTTCAACGAAAAGTGCGAATATTGGGATACCCATGGCGGGCACGACACGGCGGAACACCTGTGGCCTGCCTTTGAGGAGATGTACATGACCGGGAAGTCCACCGTTTCCAGCTATATTCTGAAGAGCGGGGAGCGCCGGGTCGTGTTCGCGGTACCCATCGAGCCGGTGACGATAGAGGGCGGCACCTACACCTGCCTTGCGGTGAGTTACGAGAACGAGACCATTGAGAAGATGATCGGCGGCAGCGCCTACGGCGGTCAGAGCGACTGCTACATCGTCTATCGGAACGGCGATGTCATGCTGTCGGAAGAGCCCAAGAGCGAGATCGAAGCGTGGATGGACAACCTGTTTGACTATCTGCGGAACAACACGCAGGTGGACGCTGACGCACTGGAAAAGGCGGAGCAGGGGGTAAAGAACGGCCTGAGCGGCAGTCTTTCCTATCAGCTTGAAGGCAAGAGCTATTATCTGGTCTACCAGCCTGTGGGCTTCCAAGACCTGTCCATTGTGGGGATCGTCAGCCGTAATGTGGTGGACAGTGGAATGCGCAGGATCCAGAACGCCACCATTCTGCTGCTGGCTGTGCTGTTCTTCTGTGCGGCGGTGGTGCTGGTGCACGGTGTCCGGGCGGATGCCCGTCTGCGTGTGGAGGAAAAAGAGCGCGCGCTCCATCAGGAAGAGCAGGCCCGCCAGCAGATGGAGAGCCTGGCCAATACCGATGGCCTGACCGGCCTGCACAACGAGAGGTACTTCAACGCCCTGCTCAAGGAAAAAGCCCGGAAGCGGGAGCCCTTCGCCCTGTTCTACCTGGACCTGGACCAGTTCAAGCCCGTTAACGATACCTACGGCCACGATGTGGGCGACCAGCTGCTGAAGGAAGTGGCGAACCGCCTGCGTGGCTGTGTGCGGGAGAGCGACTACGCCTTCCGCATCGGCGGCGACGAGTTCGCCCTCATCATCAATGGCAGCATGACGGAGCACTTCTGTGAGATCCGGGCGGAGAAGATCAAGAATGCTGTCCGGGAGCCTTACCGGCTGAAGAATGCCGCCGTGCAGGTGGGCACCAGCTGTGGCTGTGCCATTTACCCCGGCGACAGCGATGATGTGCGCACTATCCGTATTTTGGCGGATCACCGGATGTATCAAGACAAACAGCGCTCGGGCCGGAGCCGCGAGCGCTGAGAAACACTTAATTCTTTTTCAAAAATTCTTCCGCCGGGCGGGGACGGCTGTAATAATAGCCCTGCGCATAGCGGCAGCCCAGCTTGCAGAGCGCGTCCACCTGTTCGGCGGTCTCCACACCCTCGCAGACCAGCCACAGGTCAAGTGTCCGGGCTAGTTGCACCACGAACCGCACGACCTCGGTGTGGCGGGGACTCCGGGGCACCTGTGCCAGAAAGCTGCGATCCAGCTTGAGCACGTCGATGGGCATGTCCGCCGCCATGGACAAGGTGGAGGCCCCGGTGCCGAAATCGTCCATCTCGATCAGAAATCCCTTTTCCTGCAGTTTGGATAATACTGTGTACACGATACGGCCGGAATCCTCGGTATAGGCCCGCTCGAGAATCTCGAGCCGGAGCAGCCGGGGGTTCAGGTCGTATTTTTTCAGCAGTCCGTCCAGCACCTCCGTCAGATCGTCCCGGTAGAGGTCACGCCGGGCCACATTGACCGAGACGGGGAGCTCGGGCAGGCCAAGCTTTTTGCACCGGGTCAGGAACTGGCAGGCGGCATCCCAGACATACTGATCCACCGGGTAGATCATATCCTCCCGTTCCAGCAGGGGGATGAAGTCGTCAGGCGGCACAAAGCCTAGCTCCGGATGCCGCCAGCGCACCAGCGCCTCGAAGCCTACCATCTCACCCGTGAACATATCCACCTTGGGCTGTAAGTAGAGCAGGAACTGGGGGTCGTGCAGGGCATCCGGAATGCTGTCCAGCAGCTTGTGCTGGCGCAGGAGCTGCTCCTGCATGGCACGGTCATAGAATGCGATGCGGACATCATCCCGCCCCAGCAGGGTATGGAGCGCCAGCTGGGCACGGTCGCACATCTGGAAGGGCGTGCTGCCGTCATCTCGCTCGGCGGAGTACACGCCCACCATCCCGTGCAGGTGGATGGGCAGGGGATAGTTCTCGAAAAAGGCAGGCAGCTTTTCCTGCAAGAGCTGCGGGAAGTGGACCCGGGCAGGCATGTAGAGGTAGAACAGGTCGCTGCGGGCCCGGCAGAACCAGCCCTGCCCGGCGGTGTCCAGCCCCAGGAGATAGAGGGCTGTCTCCTGTAAGAGCTTGCGGGCGACCTTGTTGCCAAGCACCTCGCACAGCAGGGTGAAGTTGGCGATATCCAATACTATGATGTCAAAGGGGGCATCCGGCGCGGCTTTGATGGACTGCTCTACCCGGCGAAAAAAGCCCGGCGCGCGGAGCAATCCGGTGAGAACATCGTGCTCCAGCGATTCGATGGTGGAATTGGCTTCCTGTACCTGGGCCAGCGCCTGCTTGAGCTGCTGGTTGGATTTGGACAGCGCCCGCTGGGAGTTGATGAGCCGGTTGTTCATCTGCTGGATCTGGTAGTAGTCGTCGGTGTAGAGTTCCTGCAGATTTTCGGCGGCCCAGGCCAGGCACTGGGCGCAGAGGGTGTTGAACATCCGGCTGCTCTGGATATCATCGGCCAGAGCGGCCATGACCAGCCAGGACTTGGGGTAGCGGCTGACCATGCCCGAGAGTCTGGGCCCCTCGGGAGAAAGCCGCAGAGTGACGGAGGTAAAGGTGTCCGTCTCCTGCGGGCGTTCCGAATCCTCTGTGAGCAAACTGAACAGGCCCGCGCCCTCGGGGATGGCAAGATCCGGCGAGTGGTGCAGGCAGCGGGTAATGATCCAGTTTTTATCGCAAAGAAAAACGGCGTGTGTCATGTGCTTTTTCGAAAGGTTCAGCAGATCTGGTTTGCCCGTTCCAACAGCTGGCGGGCATCGGGAACATTGGCGCGGACGGCATCCACAACAAACTCATTGTGACGCCTCTCCTTCGTAAAGTTTATACAGGTAAAAATCTTTCCAGCAGAATTATATCATATCCACGGTGGAAACGCTATATGAAAATAAGAATGAATAATTCCCCTTCGATTTCCACAGAATAACCATACTTCGCAGAAATCTGGAAGCAAAACCGGAACATGGAAAGGAAGGGGTTCAGATGAAAGCAACCGGCATCGTGCGCCGCATCGACGAGCTGGGGCGGGTGGTCATCCCCAAGGAGATCCGCCGCACTCAGCGCATCCGCAGGGGAGACCCGCTGGAGATCTTCACGACAGGGGACGGCGAGGTCATCTTCAAAAAGTATTCGCCCATGGGGGAACTGAGCGGCGTGACGGCCCAGTATGTGGACGTGCTGAGCAAGAGTTTCGCCCTGACGGCCTTCGTCTCCGACCGGGACCGCATCCTGGCGGCGTCCGGCGCGGGAAAGCGTGACCTGACCGACCGCAGCGTGAGCCAGCCGTTGGAGCGGCTGATGGACAGCCGCAGGACCTACCAGAACGATGGCACCCCGGAAAAGGCGCTGCTGCCCTGTGAGGGCTCGCCCCGGGCGCTGCTGTGCGCCGTTCCCATCATCGCGGCGGGGGATGTCACCGGCAGCGTGGGCCTGCTGACCGAGGATCGCACCGCCCAGCCCGACCCCGCCCAGCTCAAGGCGGTGAATGTGGCGGCGGCGTTTCTGGCAAAGCAGATGGAAGAATAACATTATTATATAAAGGGGCTGCCGACGGGCAGCCCCTTTTGCGTGCAGAGGTTTATGACAGAATTATGAATCTTTCAAAACTTTTTTGCAAAGCCCTTGACAGCACCGC
>CALDLZ010000034.1 GCA_937915335.1 uncultured Faecalibacterium sp. | reverse complement strand
GACGTTCTGCCTGTGTATAGAGCCAGAGAGCGCGGGCTTGAATCTCGTTCTCGTTCCAGTCTGGTTTTGTCAGGACACTTTGAAGCGTGGAAAGGCCCGAGGCGCAGAGCGTGAGGCCAGGCTTTTCTTGTCCCTTTCCTGCTTTCTTTGTATTCCAGTCGCTGTCCCGGATGGAAGCATTCAAAGCCTGCGGGATGATTGCAAGATTTCCCAAGGTCAAAAGGATAGAATCTCTTTTTTCTGCATCCAGCGGGGTGGGACAAGCGGGCCAATTATTGCGCCACTTTTTTGGCATCAGATGCTCAAGACTGTACCCGTTGAAGCCGTGCAGTACAACAGCACTTTGAGCAGGGCGGATGTGACTTTCAATCAGATAAAGGATTCCCTTGGAGTGGAGGTTTAGGAGCTTAGAATGGTAGAACCCGTCCTGAAGCTCGGCATCTGTCGGAACATAAGAATTTGTTCCGCTTACGGCCTGTAATCGGGTACGCAGACTGGTAGTGTCTAGAATTTCGTTTGCAATCAAAGAAAGGAAAAGGTTGTTATAGTTTTTAGAGGTTGCATGGGTTACGATACGACGCATAACGTAGCTTTCCAGAATGCCGTACATCTCATTTAGAATGATCGGATTAGAAATGTTTTTGGCAAGATAGAGAATGTACGGAATCAGCGTTGTTGTTTTCAAACCGAAGATAACCACATTCAGGCGCTCAATACCAAATGTAGGCGGAATTGTAGTATCGCAGATATCTGGCTGAAATGTGTTTCGGAACAACTCGGCATATTCCTTCAGAGAGGAGAGGATAATCTGCTTGTTCCCACCACAGTAGTTGTCCACAAAGCTCTGATAGGAATTTGATAATCGATCTGTGCGGGCATAAATCAGTTTATCCTCTGTGCTGATACTGTATTTTTTGTTTTGGATGAATAGTTGAAAATAAGCATCAAAAAAGATGTCAATCAAGGGGCGGCGAATGCGGCCAGTTTCTATAATGGTATCCCAGTATGCTTTTGTTGCAGCATCCTTTTCAAAAACAGGCTCCCAGATTGTCTGATAATCTGTCAGGCTATTACGACTGAAGAAATAATTCTTGAGAAGCTCAGAGGTTGTCAGGCTGACCCCGAGAGAGTTCAGGGAATCGAAAATTTGCTGTTCATCATCATTCGCATCCAGGTCGATTCGAACAAAGTGTGTTTTTCCGACGACAGTGGTGTAATTTAATTTGGACGTATCTAATGAATCTACAAAAAAGTTGTAAGCCTGAACGATACGCGATTTTGAAAAGTCGTCGGCAATAGAAACTGGTGTAGTCATACTCATTACCTTTTCAAAGGCGGGACGATCGTTTTTTCCATGCTGAAGGCTCAGTTCATCCGTGTCTGGAAAACGGTAATGGGAATCAAATGTAAGAGACTGTCCTAGCTTTAGACATAGGACTTTCAAGAAAATGAGATATGTTGTTAATCGTTGCTGACCATCAATAAGAAGCAACTGTGTGGAGTAAGGCTCGGACGATTTTGGCGTTCCGTTGTCTTTGAAAATCAGGGTTCCAAGAAAATGTGGGGACTTTGTTTTGACCGTGAATTCCATATCATTTAGAAAGCGCTCCCAAAGATATTTGTCCCAGACATAGGAGCGCTGAAAAAATGGGATTTCAATCAATGTGGTTCCATCAAAAATGCTGGTAATTGTTGCTTTATGTGCATTCATAGAAAACTCTCCCGCAACTTTTTAGATTTATTAGTAGAATAACACGAATTTACTGTGAATTCAATGAATCATAGACAAAAGCTCCCGTCTCTCAGGAAAATCTGAAAAACGGGAGCTTTGTAGTTCTACAAAACAGAAAGTATACCCTATCCCATAGTCACGGTAACTTCCACAGTCTCACCGGGCTTTGCCAACGGCAGGAGCGTGCCCGTAATGGGGGCGCCGTTCACGATGACGTTTTGCACACCCTTCTGGACGGCGTGGGGGTTCTCCACCCGGATGTGGTACACCGCGCCCCGGTAGCGGCGGGTGACGGTGTAGCCTGCCAGCGTGTGGGGGATGCAGGGATCAACGCGCAGACCGTTCAGGGTGGGCTGGATGCCCAGAATATACTGGCTCACGTTCACGAACGTCCAGGCGGCGGTGCCGGTCAGCCAGCTGTTTTTGGCTTCGCCAAAGGTGGGGGCATCGCGGCCGGCCACCATCTGACTGTAAACGTAGGGTTCGGTGCGGTGAATCTCGCTGATATCCTCAATGTAGGCCGGGCAGGTCTTTTTGTAGACAGCAAAGGCCCGGTCACCGTGACCCAGCACGGTCTCGGCGCAGCTGATCCATGGGTTGTTGTGGCAGAAGATGCCGGCGTTCTCTTTGTAGCCCGGGGGATAACTGGAAATCTCGCCCAGATTGAGCCGGTAAGTGGTGTAGGCAGGCTGCAACAGTACCACGCCGTATTTGGTGTCCAGCCGCTCCTCCACACTCTTGAGGGCGGCCTCGGCCTGACCGGTCTCCCTGCCGATACCCGCCATCACGCACATGCCCTGCGGCTCGATGAAAATTTGCCCCTCGTCGCATTCTTTGCTGCCCACAGGGGCACCAAAGGCATCGTAGGCCCGGCGGAACCATTCGCCATCCCAGCCAGCGGTCAGTGCGGCCTGCTCCACCGCGTCAATGGCGGTGCGGGCACTGGCGGCTTCCTCGGTGAGGTGCAGGTGGTCGCACAGTTCGGCGTACTCGTGGCCGTACTTCACGAACATGCCCGCAATGAACACACTCTCAGCCACGGGGCCCTCGCTGGGGCCGGTGATCTGGAAGCTCTCGCCCGGGTGCTCCGAGAAGCAGTTCAGGTTCAGGCAGTCGTTCCAGTCGGCCCGGCCGATCAGGGGCAGGCCATGGGGGCCCAGATGGGTACGGGTATAGTTGAAGCTTCGGCGCAGGTGTTCCATCAGGGGTTGTGCCTTGCTTGCGTCATTGTCAAAGGCTACGGGTTCGTCCAGGATCGACCAGTCGCCGGTCTCCCGCAGGTAGGCAGCAGTGCCAGCAATGAGCCAGAGCGGGTCATCGTTAAAGCCGCTGCCCACGTCACGGTTGCCCTTTTTGGTCAGGGGCTGGTATTGGTGGTAGGCGCTGCCGTCCTCAAACTGGGTGGCGGCGATATCCAGAATGCGCTCCCGGGCACGGGAGGGGATCATGTGCACAAAGCCCAGAAGATCCTGGCAGGAATCCCGGAAGCCCATGCCGCGTCCGATGCCGCTTTCGTAGTAGCTGGCAGAGCGGCTCATATTGAAGGTGACCATACACTGGTACTGGTTCCACAGGCTCACCATCCGGTCCAGCTTTTCGTCACCGGAAGTCAGCTGCCAGCCCGAGAGCAGCTCCCGCCAGTAGTCAGCCAGCGCCTTGCGGGCGGCATCCACCTGGGCATCGGTGGCGTAGCGAGCCATCATGGCTTCGGCCCTTGCTTTGTTGATGATGCCGGGTGCGGTGAACTTCTCCTTGACCGGGTTCTCGATATAGCCCAGCCCGAAGATGATGCTTTTTTGTTCGCCGGGTGCCAGCGTGAGGTGGAAATGGTGGGCACCCACCGGAGCCCAGCCGTGGGCAATGCTGTTGGAGCAGTGACCTGCCAGGACAGCTTCCGGTGCGGCGGGGCCGCCATACACACCGCAGAAGGCATCCCGGCTGGTATCGAAGCTGGTGACGGGGGTGTTGGCCCAGAACACGGCGTAGTGATCCCGACGCTCCCGGTATTCCGTCTTATGGTAGATGGCACTTTCCACCACTTCAACCTCGCCTGTGGAAAAGTTGCGCTGGAAGTTGGAGCTGTCATCCATGGCATCCCACAGGCAGAACTCCACATAGCTGAACACGTCCAATGTCCGGGGCGCGTTCGTCTTGTTTTCCAGCGTCAACCGGTCGATCTCGCAGGCATCGCCCCGGGGCACAAAAAGCTCCTGTATGGCCGCAATGCCGTTTTTCTCGCCCTGTAAAATCGTGTAGCCCAGACCGTGGCGGCAGGTGTAGCTGTCCAGCTCGGTCTTGGTGGGCTGCCACCCCGGGTTCCAGATGGTGCCGCCGTCATTGATATAGACGCGGTGACCGTCCATGTCCAGCGGGGAATTGTTGTAGCGGTAGCGGGTCAGCCGCCGCAGCCGGGCATCCCGGTAAAAGCTGTAACCGCCGCCGGTGTTGGACACTAGGCTGAAAAAGTCCTCGCTGCCCAGATAGTTGATCCAGGGCAGGGGAGTGCGGGGCGTGTCGATCACATATTCCCGGCGCGCGTCATCAAAATGTCCGAATCTCATAGCCTTATTCCTCCTTATAGGGTAAACCGGAAATGCTGAAATCATTGGGAGCGAAAACGATTTAGAATTTGCGGCCCAAGGGTGGCAAAGGCTCTTGTCACCCTAAGAATAGTCTATCCTGCGGGAAAAATCAAGAGTGGTGCAGAAATATACAACAGGGCTGTTCTGGGCTGATTCAGGAGAAAAAAGTGACTGTGCACCGAAAATATTTTCGGATGGTAACGAAATGTAACGAAAACGGAGCAGACTGCATAATTCTGCCCGGATACAATCTCGCAAACTGCCGAAATGCGGTCTTTTGAAATAAAAGTTTTTCTCTTGTGCTTGATTTTTGATACAAAGTGCGATATATTGAAATTGCGAAAACGATTTAGGATTCGCTCGGGAACCTCTGAGCGGGTCCCCGTGAGGAGGGCGGCGAAATGTCATCCTTGAAAGATCTGGCGCAGGAATGCGGTGTCTCGGTGGCGACGGTGAGCAAGGCGCTCAACGGTCAGCCGGATATCTCCGCCGCGACCCGTGACCGTATCCGCGAGGCGGCACGCCGGATGGGCTATGTGCCCAACATGGCGGCCCGCTCCATGAAGACCAACCGCACCTACAACCTTGGCGTCCTGTTTGTGGACGAGCGGCAGAGCGGCCTGGCCCACGAGTATTTCTCGGCGGTGCTGGACAGCTTCAAGGTGCAGGTGGAAAAGCTGGGCTATGATATCACCTTTATCAACCGGAACCTCGGCGGCAGGACAATGACCTACCTGGAGCACTGTCATTACCGGGGCGTGGATGGAGCGGTGATCGCCTGTGTGGACTTCAACGACCCGCAGGTGGTGGAACTGGTCAACAGCGACGTGCCGGTGGTGACCATCGACCATGTGTTTAACAACCGGATGGCAGTCCTTTCTGATAATGTCAACGGGCTTTCGGCGCTGGTGCGTTACGCCTACGCCAACGGACACCGCCGCATCGCTTTTATCCATGGTGAGCGGACAGCGGTAACGGAAAACCGGCTGGCGGGCTTTTATAAGAGCTGTGAGGAACTGGGGCTGAACATCCCGGAGGAATATGTGCGCGGCGGCGTGTACCACGACCCTGACCGCTGCGCCGAAGAGACCCGGGCCCTGCTGGCACTGCCCCAGCGGCCCACCTGCGTCCTCTTCCCCGATGACTTCTCGGCCATGGGCGGCTACATCGCCCTGCGGGAAGCGGGTCTGAGCATCCCGGAGGATATCTCGGTCATGGGCTATGATGGCATCAACCTCTCCCGGGTGATGAAGCCTCAGCTGGTAACCTGGCAGCAGAACACCAAAATGCTGGGCCGGATGGCTGCGGATAAGCTGGTGCAGATGATCGAGTACCCCCGTGTGACGCTGGCCGAGCAGATCCCCGTGACGGGAAAGCTGCTGGAAGGCGGCTCGGTGCGGGGCATCGAATGAACTTGTTGGAATTGGTTCCGGGCGAACCGGGGCTTTGAATTTGAAGAGCTTTTTCACGAAAACCATTGAAGGAGGTTTTTCACTATGAGAAAGATTTCGCGTCGTAATTTCCTGCTGGCTTCCGGTGCAGTTACCATCAGTGCAGCGCTGAGCGCCTGCGGCGGCTCCTCTTCTTCTACCAGTACGGCATCCTCTGCCGCGGCTTCCACCGCTGCTTCCGATGCCACCGCGGCACAGGGCAAGGTGCTGAACATCTGGTGCTGGAACGATGAGTTCCAGGATCGCTTCAATGATTATTATCCCGAAGTTGCCTCCATCGCCGATGATAAGTCCACCACCACCCTGAAGGATGGCACCGTCGTCAAGTGGACCATCAACGCAAACGAGAACAACAACTACCAGAACAAGCTGGACGAGGCCCTGCTGAATCAGGATTCCGCCGCCGATGATGATAAGGTGGATATCTTTCTGATTGAGGCTGACTACGCTTTGAAGTATGTGGATTCCGATTACGCTCTGGATGTCAAGGCGGACATCGGCCTGACCGATGCAGACCTGGCCGGCCAGTATCAGTACACAAAGGATATTGTTACTGTCGATGGCAGCCAGCGCGGCACCACCTGGCAGGCAACTCCCGGTCTGTTCGCATACCGTCGCAGCATCGCCAAGGATGTGCTGGGGACCGATGACCCCACCGAGGTGCAGAGCTACCTGTCCGATTGGGATAAGTTCAACGACGTGGCCGCGCAGGCACATGATAAAGGCTACAAGATGCTGTCCGGCTTCGATGATGCCTACCGTACCTTCTCCAACAACGTGGCAGCTCCCTGGGTGGACGGTACCACCGTCAAGGTTGACCCCAACATTATGAAGTGGGTCGATCAGACCAAGGAGTATACCGATAAGGGCTACAACAACAAGTCCAGCCTGTGGGACAACCAGTGGGCAGCCGATCAGGGCCCGAGCGGCAAAGTGTTTGGCTTCTTCTACTCCACCTGGGGCATCAACTTCACCCTGCTGGGCAACTCTCTGGAGACCCCTGTGGCCGAGGGCGGCAAGGAAGAAGTGGGCAACGGCATCTACGGCGATTACGCGGTGTGCGAAGGCCCTCAGCCCTACTACTGGGGCGGCACCTGGATCTGCGGCGCGGCGGGCAGCGACAACATCGACACCATCCGTGACGTGATGCAGAAGCTGACCTGTGACGAAGCCATTATGAAGCAGATCACCCTGGATACCCAGGATTACACCAACAACGAAGCAGCGATGGAAGAGATCGCCAACAGCGATTACAAGTCCGACTTCCTGGGCGGCCAGAATCATATCGCCCTGTTTGCAGAGGCTGCAAAGAAGATCGATATGTCCAACGCCGGCCCGTATGATCAGGGCCTGAACGAGAGCTTCCAGACTGCCTTCAAGGATTACTTCACCGGCGCTGTGGACGAGGATACCGCAAAGGCAAACTTCGAGACCGCCATCAAGGAGAAGTACCCCGAGCTGACCGAGGTGGTCTGGCCCGCATAAATGCAGCCTGAACCCAACAACCTTTTGAACTGAATCAATGTGGGGCGGGCCGGACGCTGATCCCGCCCGCCCCATTTTGCTTTGGGCAGTGTACGTCAGGAGGGCGGTTACTATGGGAGAAAAACCAAAGAAGAAAGGCTCGATCAGCTACGCAAAGTGGGGCTATATCTTCATTGCGCCGTTTTTCCTCATCTTTGCGGTGTTCCAGCTGATCCCGCTGGGGTCTACCATCTATTACAGCTTTTTTGAATATTACCGCAGCGGTCTGAAGATCATCGGCCCCACCTTTGTGGGCCTGAAAAACTACATCACCCTGTTTGCCACCGACCTGCCCAAGTACTTCGGCAACACGCTGCTGCTCTGGATCATCGGCTTTATCCCGCAGATCGCCATCTCGCTGCTGCTGGCGGCCTGGTTCACCGATCTGCGCCTGAAGCTGAAAGGGCAGACCTTCTTCAAGACGGTCATCTACATGCCCAACCTGATCATGGCTTCGGCGTTCGCCATGCTGTTCTTTGCCCTGTTCTCGGATAACGGCCCCGTGAACGCGGTGTTGGTGAACATGGGCCTGCTCAAGGAGCCCTTCAGCTTTCTGAACAGCGTCTGGGGCAACCGCGGGCTGATCGGTCTGATGAACTTCCTGATGTGGTTCGGCAATACGACCATCATGCTGATGGCGGCCATCATGGGTGTGGACCCCACCCTTTACGAAGCCGCTGAGCTGGACGGCTGCACCCCGAACCAGATGTTCTGGAAAATCACCATCCCGCTGATCCGGCCCATCCTCGTCTATGTGATGATCACCTCGATGATCGGTGGTCTGCAGATGTTTGACGTGCCGCAGATTCTGACCAATGGCAAGGGCGGCCCCGACCGTACCTCCACCACCATGATCATGTACCTGAACAACCACCTGTTCAGCAAGAACTATGGCATGGCCGGCGCGGTGTCTGTGGTGCTGTTCCTGGTGTGCGCGGTGCTCTGCGTTGTGGTCTACCTCGGCCTGACCAAAGAGGATGACGGCCTGAGCAAAGCCGAGCGCAAGGCCCGCAGGCAGGCCAAAAAGCAGGCGAAGGGAGGAAACGCATAATGTCACACGCAGTCAAGACGAAATCCGAAAAAGCGACCCTGACCGCCCGCCGCACGGTGAGCTATCTGGTGCTGGTGCTGCTGAGCTTCCTCTGCCTGTTCTTCTTCTATGTGCTGGTCATCAACTCCACCCGCACGCATTTTGAGATCCAGAAGGGCTTCTCCCTTTTGCCGGGAAAATCCCTGATGACCAACCTGAAAAATGTTCTGGCGGATGCCAACATCCCGGTGCTGTCCGGCGTGCGGAACAGTCTGATCGTTTCCAGCTGCTCGGCGGCCCTCAGCGTCTACTTCTCGGCCCTGACGGCTTACGGCATCTACGCTTATAACTTCAAGTTCAAGAAGGCGGCGTTTGCCATCATCCTGCTCATTATGACCATGCCGACGCAGGTCTCCGCACTGGGTTTCCTGCAGCTCATCACCAAGATGGGCCTGAAGAACAGCTTTTTGCCCCTTATCATCCCCAGCATTGCAGCCCCGGCGGTGTTCTTCTTTATGAAGCAGTATCTGGATGCCAGCCTGCCCATGGAGATCGTGGAGGCTGCCCGCATCGATGGTGCCGGTGAGTTCTACACCTTCAACCATATCGTGCTTCCCATTATGAAGCCCGCCCTGGCGGTGCAGGCCATCTTCTCCTTCGTGTCCAGCTGGAACAACTACTTCATCCCCGCTCTGGTGCTGGATACGGCGGACAAAAAGACACTGCCCATCCTGATCGCACAGCTTCGCAGTGCCGACTTCCTCAAGTTCGATATGGGCAAAGTTTATATGCTGGTGGCGATCGCCATCCTGCCCGTCATCGTGGTCTACCTGCTGCTGTCCAAGTTCATCGTCCGTGGTGTTGCTTTGGGTGGCGTGAAAGGCTAAAATCCCGACCGCCGCCTGCGGCGGAAACAGGGAGGGATTTTTGGCGCAGCGGTCAGCAGGATGCGAGGCCCGCCCAAGGGCCGAAGCAGACGCAGGGCACCGCAAGAGGGCGTTGATGCTGTTGCCAAAATGAAAGACGTATAGAGCTTGATGGATATGTTCTTTGATATCGAATGATTCTCCTTCTCAAAAGCGCTCGCGGTTTTACGCTGCGGGCGCTTTTTCCAATTTACAAACCTGAACTACTGTATTATAATAAAGTGATCACACAACAGGAGGATTCCCCTCAATGACCCATCTGATCGAAACTGTATACAGCCTGCTCTGGGGTGATTTGTTCACCCTGCCGGTGGGCGGCGGCATTGGGATCTCGCTGATGGTGATCCTGCTGCTGACGGCGGGGGTGTTCTTCACCCTGCGCACCCGTCTTTTGCCGGTGCGGCTGTTCCGGGATATGATCGCCGCTGTCTGCGAGAAGAACCAGAGCAAAGACAGTCTGTCCTCCTTTCAGACCCTCATTGTCTCCACGGCTACCCGGGTAGGTATGGGCAATCTGGTGGGCGTGGTGGCGGCGGTGTCCGCAGGTGGCGCGGGTGCCGTGTTCTGGATGTGGGTCACGGCGTTGCTGGGAGCATCTACCTCCTTTGTGGAATCCACGCTGGCCCAGAAGTATAAACAGCCCGATCCTCTCTACGGGGGTCAGCGGGGCGGCCCGGCTTACTACATCCATGTGCTGGCCGAGCGCAAACGGGGCAGGAAGCTGCGCCGTTCAGTCGTCGCGGTATTGTTTGCGATTTCGGGCCTCATCTGCTGGTGCGGCATCAGCCAGGTCATCAGCAATTCGGTCAGCTCTGCCTTTTCCAATGCGTTCTCCATCCCGCCCATCGTGACCACCGTGGTGCTTGTAGCACTCTCGGCGGTCATCGTTCTGCGCAAGGATGCCACCGTGAAAAGCTTGGATGTCATTGTGCCCATCATGGCAGGCTGCTATTTTGTGATGACGGTGTTCATCATCCTCACCAACTTCCGCCAGCTGCCCGCTGTGCTGGGCCGCATCTTCTCGGAAGCCTTCGGCTTGCGTCAGGCAGCCGCGGGCGGCTTTGGCGCGGTGCTGATGAACGGCATCAAGCGGGGCCTGTTCTCCAACGAGGCGGGCAGCGGCTCGGCCCCCTGTGCGGCGGCTGCTGCTTCCTGCGACGACCCTGTAAAGATGGGCTTTGTGCAGGCATTGGGCGTTCTGATCGATACGGTGGTCATCTGCAGCTGCACCGCCTTTATGATGCTGCTGGCCCCTGAGAGCGTTACCGCCGGGCTGACCGGTATGAACCTGCTGCAGGCGGCGGCGCAGTACCATCTGGGGGGCTTTGGCGTGGTGTTCATTGCGATCACGCTGGCGTTGTTCAGTTTTTCTACCTTCATCGGCATCCTGTTCTACGCCCGCTCCAATGTGGCTTATCTTTTCGGAGACCGCTGGGGCTGGCAGACGGCCTATAAGGTGCTGGCTCTTATGATGCTGCTGGTGGGTGGTCTGGAAGCCTATACCGTGGTGTGGGACTTGGGCGATGTGGGCATTGGATTGATGACTGTTTTCAACCTCATTGCCCTTTACCCTATGTCCGGCGAGGCCATCACCGCTCTGCAGGACTACGAGCGCCGCAAGCATCTTGCCAAAGAGTGATCCCATTGACAGTATTTGCTG
>CALDLZ010000033.1 GCA_937915335.1 uncultured Faecalibacterium sp. | reverse complement strand
TCTTTTGTCAGACTTTTGCAGGATGCGGGGCAAAAAATCAGGTTTTCCGGTGGAAATGGAAAAAAAGTTTTGCTATTATAATAAGGAATCGTATTTTTCATCATCAACAGGAGGAGCACCCCATGGATTACAACAAAGCCGCGCTTGAAATGCACGAGACCCACCACGGCAAGGTGGGCATCACCAGCAAGGTCGAGGTCAAGACCCGGGATGACCTGTCCACCGCCTACACTCCCGGTGTTGCCGAGCCCTGCCGTAAGATCCAGGCAAACCCCGATGACGTTTACAAGTACACCTTCAAGGGCAACATGGTGGCCGTGGTCTCCAATGGCACCGCTGTGCTGGGTCTGGGCGATATCGGCCCCGAGGCCGGTCTGCCTGTCATGGAGGGCAAGGCCGTGCTGTTCAAGGAATTTGGCGGCGTGGATGCCTTTCCCATCTGCATCGATGCCCACGATGCCGCCGGCGTGATCGCTGCCTGCAAGGCCATCGCCCCCACCTTCGGCGGCATCAACCTGGAGGACATCAAGAGCCCCGAGTGCTTTGAGATTGAGGAGACGCTGGAGCGGGAGCTGGACATTCCCGTGTTCCACGATGACCAGCACGGCACCGCCATCGTCGTGACCGCCGCCCTCATCAACGCCCTGCGCGTGGTGGGCAAAAAGATGGAGGATGTGCACATCGTCCTGAACGGCCCCGGCGCGGCAGGCACCGCCATCATCAAGATGCTGATGACCGCAGGTGCAAAGGATATCGTGGCTGTGGATCAGTTCGGCACCCTGTACAAGGGCTGCAACAGCGCCGAGGCCCACAAAAACTGGCTGGGTGAAGTGACCAATCCCCGTCAGATCAAGGGCGGCCTGAAGGAAGCCATTGAGGGAGCCGACGTGTTCATTGGCGTGTCCCGCCCGGGCATCCTGACCACCGAGCTGTGCAAGACCATGAACAAGGATGCCATCGTCTTTGCCATGGCCAACCCCACCCCCGAGATCATGCCCGACGAAGCCAAGGCAGGCGGCGTGCGGGTCATGGCCACCGGCCGCAGCGATTTTCCCAATCAGGTCAACAACGTGCTCTGCTTCCCCGGCCTGTTCAAGGGTGCTCTGAGCGTCCGCGCCCGGGACATCAACGACCAAATGAAACTGGCCGCCGCTTACGCCATCGCCGACCTCATCACCGACGAGGATCGCAGCGAGGAGAACATCATCCCCGGCGCGTTTGACCCCCGTGTGGCTGAGGCCGTGGCAAACGCTGTGGCAAAGGCCGCCCGTGAGACCGGCGTTGCCCGCCTGTAAAGGGAGGGACACGAGATGAGAACCATCTCCGCACAAGCCATCACTGATACTGTGGCTCGGCTCTGCATCGAGGCCAACACCCGCCTGCCCCAGGATGTGCAGGCGGCATTGGACAAGGCCCGGCAGGAAGAACCCTGGCCACTGGCAAAGAACACCCTCGACCTGCTGTGGTCGAACCTGAGCGCCGCCAAAGAAAAGGGTCTGCCCATCTGTCAGGACACCGGCATGGCCTGCGTGTTCGTGGAGCTGGGCACCGATGTTCACATCGACGGCAGCTTTGAAGCCGCCATCCACGAGGGCGTGCGCCGGGGCTATACCGACGGCTACCTGCGCAAGAGTATTGTGGCCGACCCCCTGCGCCGGGGCAACACCGGCGATAACACCCCCGCCGCCATCACCGTGCATCTGGTGGACGGCGACGGCTGTACCATCACGGTGGCCCCCAAGGGCTTTGGCAGCGAGAATATGAGCCGCATTGCTATGCTCAAGCCTGCCGATGGCGTGGAGGGCTTCAAACAGTTCGTCATTGATACCGTGAAGCAGGCCGGCTCCAACCCCTGCCCGCCCATCGTGCTGGGCATCGGCGTGGGCGGCAGCTTTGATAAAGTGGCCTATCTGGCTAAAAAGGCCCTGCTCCGCCCGCTGGATATCCCCAACCCTGACCCTTACTACGCTGACCTTGAGCGGGAGCTGCTCTCTGCTATCAACGAGTTGGGCATCGGGCCCCAGGGCTTTGGCGGCCAGACCACCTGTCTGGGCCTTGCCATCGAGCAGATGCCCACCCATGTGGCGGGCCTGCCCGTGGCCGTGAATGTTTCCTGCCACGTCACCCGGCGGGCTTCTGCAACGTTATAATACGGGCTCGCCCTCTCAGGCGCTTACGCGCCAGCTCCCCCAAAGGGGGAGCCAAGACGCAAAGGGCAGGCCGATAAAGGAGATTATCATGCAGTATCGAATCACAACTCCCTGCACCGCCGCCGATCTCGCCCCCCTGAAGGCTGGTGACACCGTCCTGCTCTCCGGCGTGGTGTACACTGCCCGCGACCAGGCCCACAAGCGGATACTGGAAGCCCTGGACAAGGGCGAGCCACTCCCCTTCGACCTCGAGGGCAGCGCCATTTACTATGTCGGCCCCACCCCGGAGCGCCCGGGCGAGGTCATTGGTTCCGCCGGGCCCACCACCAGCGGCCGGATGGATGCCATGAGCCCCCGCCTGCTCGATCTGGGCAACAAAATTATGATCGGTAAAGGCAAGCGGGATGCCGCTGTCAAGGAGGCCGTTGTCCGCAACGGTGCTGTCTACCTGGCCGCCCTCGGCGGGGCCGGGGCCCTGATGGCCAAGAGCGTTCAGACGCTGGAGGTCATCGCCTGGCCAGACCTGGGTTGTGAAGCCGTCCGCCGCCTGACCGTACAGGATATGCCCCTGACCGTCATCCTCGATGCCCATGGCGGTGATCTGTATCTGGAAGGCCCTGCCGCCTATCTGGAACAATGTTGAAATCAATAAAATACAAATAATGCAGAAGCGGCCGCCCTTCTCCCACACGGGAGTCAAAGGGCGGCCGCTTTACTTTAACATTCAATCGATCTCATGCTTTTTACAAAACCTCTTACTGGCAAGGTACATCCCGCCCCAGATGATGATAGCGAGAATGAGGTAGAAGGGGTTCTTCATAGAGGAAACAAGGGACTGGCCGAAGAGGGCCATCATGGCCACCATAACACCCTTGCCCAGCAGCATGGTGATAAGGTAACGCTTTTCGTCAAAATCCGAGATGCCAAAGGCAAAGTGCATAAAGGCCGAGGGTGTAAAGGGCAGGACAGACAGCATGAACAGGGACGCCGTATCAAAGCGGCTGACCCAGCACTCCGCCTTTTGAAGCTTGGCTGAGCGGCTGGCGAGCTTCCAGAAAAAGCGCTTGACGATCCGCCGCCAGAACAAGAACATGATGGTACCGCCCAGCATGACACCGATCCAGCTGTACACGAACCCCAGAATGCCACCATGGGCCGCCACATTCAGCGCCACAATGGCAATGAGGGGCAGTGGCGGGAAAATGGATTCCACCATGGCAAGGGTCACGGGCGCAACAGGGCCCAAATCTCCAAAGCTATCCAGCAATGTCTGCCAGAAGTCCAGCGTTCCCAGCTGGTGGATCCATGCCATGATCTCGTGTTGCATTTCGTGTTCCTTCCCTCTCGTTTTTTATAGTATATCCGGTTTCTATGACAGACTCGTGAACAAATTCCGAGCTTTTTTGCCATGATACCTATACTACGAGACAGCCGGGGCGTTTCCTGCATCGTCTTGGGGAATTTATACTTTGCCTGCGGCTTCGGCGGCAGCCTTTTCGGCGCGGGCCTTCATCCGCTCGATCTGTTGGGCGCGCATCCGCTCCCAGCGGTCAAGGCCGGCGGCATCCGGGATCTGGACGCAGCGGGCGAAGCTCCAATGCAGGCCGTCCCGCCGGGCCAGCTTATAGCGCTGGAACACGCCCTTTCCGGCCTCGCTTCCGGTACCGGCGCAGGCCGGGCAGGTGGACAGGGTATACCAGCCGCTGCTGCCCTTTTTCAGCCAGATATCATTGGGCCGCAGGGCACTGCCGCACACCGGGCAGCGGGCCGTGCTGATCTTGGGGTCGTTGCGCCAGGTAGTAGGCTCCACATAGCCCCGGAACACCTTGAAGTCCCGGTAATCACCGGGGGCAGGGCAAAGGCTGGCCCGCAGGGTCTCATCTTCGGTGGGATAGGCGGCAAGGCCTGCCCGCAGATCGAGTTTCCGGCAGACATCAGCGGTGTAAAGGGTATCCGACAAGGCATCGTGGAACTGGCGCTCCATGGGAATGCCAAGCCGGGTCACGACGCTTTCCAGCGTCATCCCCTCTCCCTCCTTACGGGGGTGCTCCCGCAGGAAGATCTGCTGCAAGTCGTACCACTGGGTGGGGCGGCTTTCGTCGAGGTTGCAGAGGAAAAGGTTCTGCTTGAGCACCGGCACGTCATCCATGCCCCACTCGGCAAACTCGGCATCCGGACCGCACCACTGCATAAAGCGGCGCAGGCCCTGCACGATGGGTTCGCCATTGTCCAGATCCTCCTGAGTCAGCCCCGTGACCTTAGCGATATGGTGCTGCAGCTTGCGGAAGATGCGAGGCCGCAGGTGGATGGAAAAGGTATCCAGTACATTGCCCTCCTCATCGATCTTCGCCGCGCCGATCTCGATGATCTCGCCCCGGAATGTCTGCTGCACGCCATGATAATTAAAGGTATACGGCTGGTAACCGATATTCCATTCCAAATCAAATAAAACCAGATTACGCGGCATTGTTACTCGTGTTCCTCTCCGTTCAGAATAAACTTCTCAATTGCTTCCGCCACGCCATCGTGGTTGTTGTCGGCGGTGGTGACATAGTCGGCCACGGCTTTTACTTCGTCCTCGGCGTTCTGCATGGCAACGCCCACCCCGGCAAAGGAGATCATGGAGCGGTCATTCAAGCCATCGCCGCAGGCCATCAGGTTTTCCCGGGTCAGGCCCATCCGTTCCAGCAGGGCGGCAAGGCTCTTGTCCTTGGCCACGCCCAGCGGCACAGCCTCAATAAAGAAGGGGCTGGACGGGTACAGGTCGATACGGCCTGCGAACTGCTTTCTGCCTGCCTCGCAGACGGCATCCCGCTTTGCGGGGTCGAGGGTGATGAGCATTTTGGAGACCGGGTAATTCACATAGGCAGGCAGATCCTTTACACCCTTCATGGGCAGCTTGCAGGTAAAGCATTCCCGCAGGGCCCACTGGTCGTCGGGACGCTCGCTGATCACGCCCTGCTGGTCGTAGGTGATAATCGCCACGTCCTGCTTTGCAGCAAATTCGCAGAGTTCGGGGATGAACTCCGCCCCCAGCTGCACCTGATACAAGGTCTCGCCGGTGGTGCAGTCCACGATCTTACCGCCGTTATAGGCCAGCACGCAGCCGCCCTTTTTGTCCAGACCCAGCTCCTTTGCCAGCGGCAGAACGCCTGCCGTGGGCCGGCCGGAAGCCAGCACGATGGTCACGCCCAGCGCGGCGGCGGCATCCAGTGCCGCGCGGGTGCGGGGGGTGACGATTTTTTCATCATTGGTCAGGGTGCCGTCCAAATCCAAAGCCAGCACCCGGATATTCGATTTTGCCATTGCGTTTCTTCCTCATTCGCAGGCAGTTTTCCCAAAACTGCCGTTATTCTAATATACTTATTTATTTTACAATGGATTGGCCGTTCTGTAAAGGGAAAAGGAAACGCAAAAAGCCGCCCGGTGAGCAAAACCGGGCGGCTATGGAGAAAGAAACGCAATAATTACAGGATGTCGATATATTCCCCGGCCAGCGCCTTGTTCATGCTGCGGACAGCGCAGAACTTGCCGCACATAGAACAGGTATCGCTGTGGTCATCCTCGGGCAGGCGGGCATCCCGGATCGCCTTTGCGGTCTCGGGGTCGAGAGCGCAGGCAAACTGGGCATCCCAGTCCAGCACACGGCGGGCATCGCCCATCTTGTCATCAATATCCCGGGCATGGGGAACACCTTTGGCGATATCGGCCGCATGGGCGGCGATCTTGGAGGCAATGATGCCCTGCTTCACATCCTCCAGATTGGGCAGAGCCAGATGCTCCGCCGGGGTGACATAGCACAGGAAGGCCGCGCCGCTCATAGCAGCCACCGCGCCGCCGATGGCGGCCGTGATGTGGTCGTAGCCGGGGGCGATATCGGTGACGAGGGGTCCCAGCACATAGAAAGGGGCACCCATGCAGACGCTCTTCTGCACCTCCATGTTGGCGGCGACCTGGTTCAGGGGCACATGGCCCGGGCCCTCCACCATGACCTGCACATTGTGGGCCCAGGCGCGCTTGGTCAGCTCGCCCAGACGCACCAGCTCCTCGATCTGGCAGACATCGGTTGCATCAGCCAGGCAGCCGGGGCGGCAGGCATCGCCCAGCGAGATGGTCACATCATGCTCTTCACAGATGTCCAGAATTTCATCGAAATGCTCATAGAAGGGGTTCTCGTTGCCGGTCATGCTCATCCAGGCGAATACCAGCGAACCGCCGCGGCTGACGATATTCATCTTCCGCTTGTGAGTGCGGATCTGGTCGATGGTCTTACGGGTGATACCGCAGTGCAGGGTGACAAAATCCACGCCGTCCTCGGCATGCAGGCGCACCACATCGATGAAATCCTGCGCGGTCAGGGTGGCGAGATCACGCTGATAGTGGATGACGGAATCATACACAGGCACGGTGCCGATCATTACAGGGCACTCGTGGGTCAGCTTCTGGCGGAAGGGCTGGGTGTTGCCGTGGCTGGACAGATCCATGATGGCTTCCGCACCCATGTTGACGGCGCTCATCACCTTTTCCATCTCCACATTGTAATCCTTGCAGTCGCGGGAAACGCCCAGGTTCACGTTGATCTTGGTGCGCAGCATGGAGCCGATGCCCTCGGGGTTCAGGCAGGTGTGGTGCTTGTTGGCCGGGATGGTCACCTTGCCCTCGGCCACCAGCTGACGGATCTCCTCGGTGGTACGGTACTCTTTCTTTGCCACGATCTCCATTTCCGGCGTGACGATGCCCTTGCGGGCCGCATCCATCTGGGTGGTATAGGTTTGCATAATTTTGACCTCCAATATACTCTCTATCTGGAACAGCGTTTTCACGCTGAACGTACCGGAAATGGGGAACCGGCGTTACAGCTGCTCAGCCAACGCTTTCAGCTCTTTGCACTCCGCTTCAATATCCTCAGCGCCGAAAATTGCGCTGACGAGGGCGACACCATCCACGCCGGTGCCTTTCAGCCCCAGCAGATTCTCCTTGTGGATGCCGCCGATGGCGACCACGGGAATATCCACCGCGTCGCAGATGGCCTTCATCATGCCGTCGGGCAGGACATCCACATCCTCCTTGGTGTGGGTGGCAAAGGCCGCACCCACGCCAAGGCAGTCTGCGCCATTCCTGACAGCTTCCAGCGCTTCCTCCACGCTGTGGACGGACACACCGATCATCATGTCATTTCCCACGCGCTGGCGCACCTGGGCTGCGGCCATATCCTCCTGACCCACATGGACGCCCTCGGCATGGCATCGGATGGCAATGTCCACATTGTCGTTGATGAAGAAGGGCACGTTGTACTTTTTGCACAGGTCGTGGATCTCAAAGGCTTCCTTCAGGAAGGCATCTTCGTCCAGCTCCTTTTCCCGCAGCTGAACGCAGGTCACGCCGCCCTTCAAAGCACTTTCCACCTGCTGGTACAGGGTTTGTTTGCCCACCCAGGCACGGTCGGTGACGGCGTAGAGCCGCATATAATTTTTATCGCACTTCATACTTTACACCCTCTTCCAGCTGCCCCGGGGTCATGTTGTAAATAGCATCAATGATATAATTGCGGTAGGTAGCGCTTCCATCCTGCGGGGTGAGCCGCGCGTGGCCGATCTCACCGGCAAGACCCATGGCGCAAACGGCGGCGGCGGCAGCTTCCAGCGGCTTACCGGGGTTGGCAGTGATGAACGCCGCCGTCAGGGCCGACAGCTGGCAGCCGGTGCCGGTGATGGAGCTCATCATGGGGTGGCCGTTGCGGATACAGTAGGCTTTTTCCGCATCGGCCACGATATCAATGGCACCGGTCACGGCAACGACCGCCTCGGTACGGGCCGCGAACTGTTTGGCAAAGGCCACGGCACTGTCGAGGTTCTCCTCGGTGACCTTGTCGGCCACATCGGCGTCCACGCCCTTGGTGGTGCCCGCGCCGGAAGCCAGGGCCTTGATCTCGGAAATATTGCCTCGGATGACGGTAAACCGGACTTCCTTCAGCAGCTCGTTGGCCGTGTTGGTGCGCAGGGCGGAAGCACCCGCACCCACGGGATCTAGCACCACCGGGTGGCCCAGCTGGTTGGCCTTGCGGCCTGCCTTCAGCATAGATTCGATGGTGCGGCTGTTCAGGGTGCCGATATTGATGTTCAGGCCGCCGCAGATGGTGGTGATGTCCTCCACTTCAGCGGCATCGTCGGCCATAATGGGCGAAGCGCCGCAGGCCAGCACCATGTTGGCGCAGTCATTCACGGTGACGTAGTTTGTAATGTTATGGATGAGAGGGCTCCTGGCGCGGACATTGGCAAACAGTTCAGCAAACATTGTGCCACCCCCGGTCAAGACAGGCTGCTCTGCATGGAGCGCAGGACGCCGGAATGCTGCAGGCTGTACACCAGAACGCCTGCAATGACAGCACCCACCGCAGTGGAGATGAGGAAGGGCACGATATAGGCATAAAACGCGATATCACCGGCACTCTTGCCCATCAGGAAGATCGCCACCGGATAAGCGCACAGGCCGCCCAGCACAGAAGTGCCAAACACCTCGCCCACCAAGGTACCGAGCAGATTTTTCGTTTTCCAGTAAACGATGCCGCACAGCAGGGCACCGAACATGCTGCCGGGGAAGGCCATCAGGCTGCCCAGACCCAGAATATTGCGCAGCAGCGAGGCCACAAAGGCCACGCCCACACCCCACCAGGGGCCCAGCAGCACAGCGCAGAGCACGTTGACCATGTGCTGTACCGGAGCACACTTGCTGCCGAACATCGGGAAGCTGAACACGCTGCCCACCACGCACAGAGCACAGAACATTCCAGCGAGGGCCAGCTTTTTCACAGAGATTTTTTCCATTTTGAAGTTCCTCCAGTTTCAAAGCGGTCGAGGCTCATTGGCCTCCTCTCACGCCGGAACACGGCTTCCCATCGCAGTGATTTCAAGGCTCAGGGCGCTCCCCCTCAGCCCGGAGCCGCCCGCGTTGGCGGCTGGGTAACAAAAAACAGGAGACACCCTCGCGGTGCCTCCTGCAAAAAATCACTCGATATGACTTCCTACGGCGGCATTATCCGCATCAGGTAAAGGGTCGAAGTTGATTACTTCCTCTCAGCCCACTCACACGAGCTCCCCTGTATTTTGTTTTCGTTGGGTATTGTACACCCGCCGGGGCAAAAAAGCAAGGGCGATTTTGTTCCGCATTTTTGCCAATTCACTTTTACATTTTTTCATAATATGCTATACTTGTACCAAATTCAGCAGGGCCCTGGGGAGCCGTTTCCCGTTTTTGGGCGCTGCCCGGCACAAAAAGGAGATTTGCTCTATGGGTCTCATCAAAGCTGCCTTGGGCGCCGCATCCGGTGTGATGGGCGACCAGTGGAAAGAATATTTTTATTGTGATGCTCTGCCTGCCGAGGTTCTGGCCGTCAAGGGCCAGAAGCGGACGAGTGGCCGTTCTGCCAACCGGCACGGCAGTGAGAACGTCATCTCCGACGGCTCCGTGATCGCCGTGGCCGATGGTCAGTGCGTGCTGATCGTGGAGCAGGGCAAGGTGGTGGACCTTTGCGCCGAGCCCGGCGAGTACACTTACAGCACCGGCACCCAGCCTTCCCTGCTTAGCGGCGGGCTGAAAAATATCGATAGCGTGTTCGCCGAGCTGGGCAAGCGGTTCAGCTTTGGCGGCCAGGCCGGTTCCGACCAGCGCGTCTACTACATCAACACCCGGGAGCTTACCGGCAACAAGTACGGCACCCCGAACCCCGTGCCCTTCCGCGTGGTGGACCAGCGGGCCGGCATTGATATCGACATCGGCATCCGGTGCTTCGGCGAGTACAGTTATCGGGTGGTCAACCCCATCCTGTTTTACACCAATGTCTGCGGAAATGTGGAAAATGCATACACCCGTGACACGCTGGACGGCCAGCTCAAGGCCGAGCTGCTGACCGCTCTGCAGCCTGCCTTTGCCCGGATCAGTGAGCAGGGCATCCGCTACTCTTCCCTGCCCGGCCACACCACCGAGCTGGCCGAGGCCCTGAACCAGGAGCTCAGCGCCAAGTGGAGCAGGCTGCGCGGTATCGAGATCGTCTCGCTGGGTGTTTCGGGTGTCAAAGCCAGCGAAGAGGACGAGCAGATGATCAAGGAGCTGCAGCGCAGTGCGGCCTTTATGGACCCGACCCGCGCCGCCGCTCATCTGGTGGGTGCACAGGCCGCCGCTATGCAGGCTGCTGCCTCCAACACCTCCGCTGGCCCCGCCATGGCCTTTATGGGGATGAACCAGGCAGCCGCGGCAGGCGGCGTGAGCGCCCAGACCCTCTACCAGATGGGAGCACAGCAGGCTGCCGCCCAGCCCCAGGCTGCACCAGCCGCTGGCTGGACCTGCACCTGCGGCCACACCGGCAACACAGGCAAGTTCTGCGCCGAATGCGGTAAGCCGAAGCCCGAAGCTCCCACTGTCTGGGTGTGCAGCTGCGGTGCCAAGAACAGCGGCAAATTCTGCTCGGAGTGTGGCAGACCCAAGCCCGCCGCCAAATGCCCGAACTGCGGCTTTGTGCCCGCCGATCCTGCCAACCCGCCCAAGTTCTGCCCCGAGTGCGGTAAGCCCTTTGGGGCCTGAGAGGGGTCTGACGCATGGCTGAAAAAACAACGAACTACCAGTGCCCGGCCTGTACCGGTCCCCTGCACTACGATGGAGCCAGCGGCAAGCTGGTCTGCGATTACTGCGGCTCTGTCTACGACGTAAAG
>CALDLZ010000032.1 GCA_937915335.1 uncultured Faecalibacterium sp. | reverse complement strand
CATCCGGTCCAGTACGACGTTAAAATTGACTGCCGCCATCATAATCGCCATTGCAATGACGATCAGGAAAATATTGGCGGTATAATACTTGTCCATAACATTGCTCCCATTCTCAGGCATAGACCCGCCGCTTGTGTTTGAGCAAGAATATGGTCAGCGCCAGCGTGATGGCTTCAGAAGCGGGGAAGGCGGCCCACACGCCGTTCATGCCGAACAGTGCGCTCAGGATCAGCGAGCAGGCAACGATGGCCGCCACGCCGCGGCTGACCGAGGTGATGGTGGCCTCGGTGGGGCGGTTGACCGCACCCAGATAGCCTGCCGCAACAATATTGCAGCCTGCAAAGAAGTAGCCCAGGAAGTAGATGCGCATTCCGCTGTGGGCATATTCGGCCATCAGAGCGGAGTTTTCACTGTTGAAGATGGCAACAAAGGTGTCGGTAAAGCCGAACACGGCGCTGTACAGCAGAGCCGCCAGTGCCAGTGCGGTGCCGCAGCCCAGGAAGAGCAGCTTCCTTGCCCCGGCCATCTCGTTTTTGCCGTAGCACTGGCTGATCAGCGGCTGGGCACCCTGCGCCACGCCGTTGAAGATGGCCGTTGCTACCAGTGCAAAGTTTGCCACCACGCCATAGGCGGCAACGCCCACGTTGCCAGCCAGACGGAGCAGCAGGAAGTTGAACACCGTGGTCGTCACGGCGGAGGAAAGCTCGCCCACAAAGCCCGAGATGCCCAGCTGACAGCTCTGCGCCAGCAGCCGGGCCGAAGGTACCTGCCTGACGAAGGTGACAGTGTTGCTCTTTTTGAAGAAGTGGCGGCTGCAGATGGCAATACTGACGATGGGGGAGATGGCGGTCGCCAGTGCCGCGCCGGGCAGACCCAACCCCATGGGGAAGATGAAGATGTAGTCAAACACTACATTAAATAAGCTGCCGCTCAGGGTCGCCACCATGGCAAGGGACGGGTCGCCATCGTTGCGGACGAAGGCCGACACGATGTAGTTGCACATGAAGAAGGGGGTGAACAGCAGGAAGATGCGGGTGTAGTTCAGGCCCAGCGCCACGATGCCTGCATCGCCGCCCATCATCCGCAGCAGGGCACCCGGGTAGAACGCGCCCGCCAGTATGAACGGGATGGCGATCAGACAGGAACAGAAAATGGCGTTGGAAAAGTACCGCTGTGCTTTCTCGTCGCCCTGTGCCCGCAGGATGGCGTACCGGGTGGCAGCGCCCAGGCCGATCATGGAGCCGAACGCAAAGATGAAATTGTACATTGGCAGGCAGAGATTCAGCAGTGTCACGCCGTCAGTACCCGCCGCCTGTGCGATAAAATAGGTGTCCGCAAGAATATAGCACGAGGTGCCGATCAGACCGAAAATGTTCTGCGACACATACTTGAAAAACTGTTTGCTCAGGTTCATGGAAATTCCTCTCAACCGGGATAGCCAATTGATAAAACGTTAAAAACGTTTATTACTATACCATAAAATCGGCCGGATTTCAACGAAAAACCGCAGAAACGCCCCATCCATACGGATGAGGCGCTCCTGCGGTTTATTGGGAATATTCAGGGAATGGTTAAGTTATTTCTTCAACTCCTGTGCCTTTTTCCATGCGTGGATAGAATCCGTGAAAGTTACGGGCACAAACGGGTCGAAGTGGTCGGCGTGTTCACCCTCGTCCAACAGCTCAAGCAGGTCGTTTTCCACGGCCCAGCGGGCGGCCTGCTGGATGGCACTGTCCTCATCGCTGATATCGCTGTAAAGGGCAGTGCTTACCGGTTCAGGGTTCCCGGCATCCTGCCACAGCAGGACGGCCAGTTCCGCACGGTTCTGCGGGATAATGGCCCCGTGGGGCAGCAGGTAGCGCAGGTACAGCTCAGTGCCCAGCATGTGGCTCTGATAGAGCAGAGCTGCACTGCCGACGATGACTGTGCCAGCAACAGCACCCTTTTCGAGCAAGTTGGGCTCTTCGCCAATGCTCTCTTCCAGATAGACCACACTGACACTCACGCCATCCTTATTATCCGGCATGGTAAAGGTCAGGTCTTTCTCCGTGTAGGGAACATCGGGGTCGCCCAGCAGGTTTTTATCACTGATCGTCCACTCGCCAAATTTCATGCCTTCGGGGGCATCCTTGGCGGTGATGGTCACAGTAGCACCTGTGGGAATTTCATACTTGCCGTCGGCATCTTTGGTGATGGTGTCGGTGATATCCTTACCATCCTTGTCCACGACCTTGGTAATGGTGCCATCGGCGACATCCAGCTTACGCTTGGGTGTGGGGTCATCCTTGCCGTGGTTGTCTTTATCCGTGTTATCACTCGGTTTTTCCTTCTTAGGAACATTATATTTCCATTGAGGTTGATTACCGGTAATTTGGTCAGCGGGAGCAGTCGCATCGGTTTCCTTGACATCTACTTTAATGATGTAATCACCCGGTTCGGTGGGCAATCCTTTCTCATTCAGCTTGTCACTTGGAACCTCATTTCCGTTTTCATCGTAAACCTTCTTGTTCACAATATCGCTATCCTTGACATTCGGGTTATTCGATGTCACTTCCCCAGTCGCCGGGTCAAATTTCAGGTCAACATCCGGGTCAATTACATCCTTCTGCGTCCATTTTGCGGTCAGAGTCACTTCGTTGTCCGGCATCGTAAAGCTGTACTTGCCGTCTGCATCCGGGCCATTCAATGCCGGTGCAGTCTTACCTTCGGGTACAGTTACATCCCAGCTATTAAAGTTGTAACCACTCTTTTTTGCGGGGGTGGGAACGGTTACAGTGGCACCATAATCGTACGGATTCGTTTCCTTGTTTCCATCATTATCCAGCGTCACGTTATAGTTGTGTGCCTTCCAATGGGCATACAGGGTAGTGTCTGCGTTTACGGCTTCCGTAAACGTGTATTTCCTGTTGCCATCCGCAGTGGCATACCAGCCATCAAAATCATAGCCAATACGCTGTGGTTCTGTATTGGGGCTGGTTGCATTGGCGTTTTCATTGACTACCTGTTCATCCGGTATTCCGGTTACGGTATCACCATTTGCATTGCCATCAAACGTTACCTTGTAAGTTTTTGCCCAACCGGCGGTAAAGGTTACATTGTCATCGGCGGCATATTCAGCAAGGCTTGTAACAGGGGTCGATTCGCCTTCTTTATACCATCCAGTAAAGGTGCAGCCTTCTCTTACCGGGTCAGCAGGAATCACAAATGCTTTATCATTCTGCTTGCTATCATAGCAATTTGCTTCGCTCAGTTTTTCCTTGCTGTAAACAGTCTGTTTGGCAATTGCATCACTGCCGTTTATCGTACCGCCATTCAAATCAAAATTGATGTCACAAAGGTACTGCGCCTTGTCAATCAGCGTTTCATTGCCAGATTTACTAGAGGAGTAGTTCGTCCAAACAGCATCCCAATCATTTTTGTAACCATTGTACTTTACATCAGATAGATTAGTGCAATCCCTGAATGCATTGTTTTGAATGGTTTTAACATTGCTAGACAGAACTACTTTGGTCAGCACCGCACATCCTTCAAATGCAGACGTACCAAGCCACCGGCACTCGACAGTTACATCTTTAAGGCTCTCGCAGTTTTTAAAAGCAAAGCTGGAAATTTCGCTTGAGCCTTTAAAATCAAGGGATTCCAGACCGGAACCGTTAAATGCATTATCACGGATTTGCTTTACACTCGCTGGAATATTGATTTGCTTCAGGTTTTTACAGTTCTTGAAAGCACGCGAATCAATTATTTCTAACCCCGATGTTAAGGTGACAGTCGTTAAGGAAGCGCCTGAAAAAGAAGTATCCATGCCGCTATTATTGCCTGAGTTATCTATTGTACTGGGAACTACAACTTCAGTCAGGAAACTTGTATATTTGGTGTTATAACCTACTACAGATACTCCAATTTGGGTGACACCTTCCGGGAATACGATCTTCTGCAAATTGGTGCAATTGTAAAAAGCATAGTTTCCAATTGTTTTGACCGAAGCGGGGATTTGGATTTTGGTTAGTCCCTGACAACCCCAGAACGCATATTCACCAATTTCTGTAATAGTATCGGGAATTGTAATTCCAGTCAAGATATCATTTACGTCATATGCAGTATTTGATTCAACGTTAGCAAAGGCATTCTTCCCAATTGCTGTTACGGTATAAGGGGTGGAATCTCCCTCTTTCGTAACTTTAGAGAGAATCTCAAATGCCCTCTTTGAGCTGGAAGAATTTCTTGTTGGAGCATAATGCGTTACTGTGGCCTTGTGAGTGGCTTCATCTAATGTATATGTGCATCCGTCAATTGTCACTATTGTGGTTGTGTTCTGACCAGCTGCTGCTGATATAGGAATTGCCGGCAAAAAAGTCAGCATCATACTGAACGCCAGTAAGAGACTGACCAACCGCTTTTTCATAGTGATCCTCCTTTGTGTATACTCCCAAATGACCCTTTGCCGCCAAACAAAAAGAGCGCCGCACCAGCCGGATAGGCTGGTACAACGCTCTGAAATGTACTTTGGAACTTTCCCGTGTTCCCATGCAACCGTATGGGGAGAGAAGTATTAGAAAGTGCAGCTGGCTGCCATATAACAGGCCCTGTAGCTTTGCGTCGCAGCCTTTCGACTGGTTTGCCGATTCTTCAATTCTTGCTTGGTAGCATCTTACATAAAAATACTACACTTTTTTTTTTTTTTTATGTCAATAAAGACAAGAAAGAATTGGAGAGTTGCACAAAAATGGAGGAAAAATTGTAGGGGAGGTGACAAAAGGGTTGAGCCTTGACAACCCGCGCAAAATTGACTATACTACAAATTGAAAAGGCGCTGGCCACCAAACGACTAGCTCCTTACCATAATGTTGTCACAAGAAAAGTGACCGCTCAGGTTGGGGAACGTTGAAGCGGTCATTTTTTCTTGCGTTTTTATCGCTTGTGGCGATTGTCCATGTGATTTGGAAGTATAGCATAAGCAACGATATTTTGCAATTATCCGAGGAGAACCACAGCATGACAGAGAGGGAACTGCATCCCGACGAGGAGCAGCGCCGCCGCATTATGGATTTTATCATGGCGGCGGGGCAGACACTTTTGGAAAACGGCGCGGAGGTGTTCCGGGTGGAGCAGACCATGGAGATCATGGCGGCCAGCTTTCACCTGCGGGAGTTCCATGTCTATGTGCTGACCAACGGCATCTTTGCCAGTGCGGGCACGGCGGAGATCAGCGAGGTGCGTAACGTTCCCACCCGCACCACCCATCTGGGCCGGGTGGCGGCGGTGAACCAGCTCTCCCGGCAGATCGCGGCGGGGGAGGTGCACACCATCGGCGAGGCAGAGGATAAGCTGGTGCAGGCCCGGCACATCCCGTTCCCCAGGGATTGGGTGCAGCTGGCGGCGGGTGCATCGGGCGCGTTCTGCTTTGCGCTGATCTTCGGCGGCACCCTGCGCTCTGCGGTGGCGGCGGCGGTGGCGGGCTGCGCGGCCAACGCCTATCTGCTGCTGTGCGGGAAACACGGCGTGGGCGGCGGCTTCAAGACCATCTCCACGGCGGCCCTTATCACCCTGATCTGCATTCTGGGGTGCAGCCTGCTGGGGGTGGAAGCCAGCCACGCCATCATCGGAACCCTGATGATCCTGACCCCCGGTATCGCCTTTACCATGGGCATCCGGGACTTTGTGCAGGGCGACTACCTCTCAGGTACCATCCGCATGATCGATGCCCTGCTCATTGCGGCCAGCATCGCCATTGGCACTGGCCTTATTCTGAGCCTGTATTCCATGCTGACGGGGGTGGCGGTCGTATGACAGAGGTTCTTTTATTATTAAAGGGGCAGTTCGGCCCGTTGGTGGTGCAGTTCCTTGTGGCCGGGGTGGGCACCCTGAGCTTTGCGATCCTGTTTGCCTGCCCCAAGCGCACCCTGCCCTACTGCGGGCTGGTGGGTGCCGTGGGCTGGCTGGTGTACGAGGTGGCGGTGCTGTTCGGGCTGGAAGCATTTGCGGCCTCGCTGCTGGCGGTCATCCCGCTGACGTTATTGGCCCGCATCTTTGCCATTGTGCTGAAAGCGCCGGTGACGGTATTCCTGCTCTCCGGCATCTTCCCGCTGGTGCCCGGCGCGGGGATCTACTACACCGCCTACTACTTTATTCAGGGCAACAACGCCCTCTCTCTTGCCAACGGCATCTCCACCTTCAAAATCGCGGTGGCGCTGGCCGTGGGCATCGCACTGGTGCTGGGCATCCCCCTGCCGAAGAAACATCACGGATAAACAAAAACGAGACCGTCCGAAAAGGCGGTCTCGTTTTTGTATGGGCGAAAGATCAGACGGTGGGCACCATCCGCAGCAGCTGGGCACCGGTGGTGACATCCAGCCGGAAGTAGGCTTTGTTCAGCTCGGTGTTGTAGGAAACGCTGACCGGCGTCTCGGTGCCGTCGGCGTTCACTCGCATCAGGGTGTAGCCGGAGACGACATTGGCGGGCATCTCGATGTTGGCACTGCCCGGGAAAGTCATCACGCGGGCGGGGGTGACCTCCTCGCTCTTCACGGTGCCGCACTTCTCACAGACGACCCGCTCAATGGTGGTGGGAAAGTAGAAGGCGACGGTCATCACCTGCTCGCCGTTTTTCAGGGTGCCGGTGTGAACGGTCAGGCCGGAGAAGTTGGCAAAAACATTGTTCACCTTGGTCAGCTGGGTATTGTCCTTCACCTTGCCACACTCGGGGCAGAGCGTGAGCGTCTCGGTGGTGCCGTCGGGCAGCTTATGCTGGAAGGTGGTCTCCACGCACTCAGTCTTGTACTCTGTCGTGGTCTTCCAGACGTGCTCCTTGCACTCGGTTTTGTCCGGGTTCTCTTCCGCCATGCCGACCACAGCACTGCCCGCAAGCACGCAGACGGACAGGCCAAAGGCTGCCAGGGCTTTCAGCACACGGTTTCTCATAACAGATTCCTTTCTCCCTGCGTCTCAGCGGGGCAACGCGGTTAAATTTGGTTCCTTTCGCCGTTATCGCGTTGTTTTTTCAGCCTGATTATACCATTTCGAGGGAAAACGTGTCAACGTCCGGGATTAAGTCTTATGCGCCCGTTCACCAGTAAAGTGTATCGGAATGCCAAGGGCTCCCGCTGCCAGTTTGATGCATATATACATTAAAAAATAGACCATGCCTGTATAATTGTTTTCAAAACGGTTTCATTTGTTCCGATTTTTTGCACAACACTTGACTTTTTTATTTGTACAATCTATACTAATCCCGTTGTCCGGTATTTCGATGAATCGCGTCGGGCCGGAAACTATGAAAGTTTATACAATCAACAGAGGAGTGTTTGAATATGAAAAAGATTACTCGCCGCAGCTTCCTGGCTGCCGCTGGTCTGACCGCTGCCGCTCTGGCTCTGACTGCCTGCGGTGGTTCCTCTTCCAGCACCGCTTCTTCCACCGCAAGCAGCGCGGCCTCTTCCGAGGCTGCTTCCACCAGCGCTGCCGCCGCTGAGCTGACCACCGTTGAGGCTGGTAAGCTGACCATGGCTACCAACGCTGCTTTCCCTCCGTACGAGATGACCACCGATGCCGGCGAGTTCGAGGGTATCGATGTCGAGACCGCACAGGCCATCGCCGAGAAGCTGGGCCTGGAGCTGCAGATCGACGACATGGATTTCGACGCGGCTCTGCTGAGCGTGCAGCAGGGTAAGGCTGATATCGTCATGGCTGGCGTTACTGTCACCGACGAGCGCAAGGCTGTGATGGACTTCTCCGACAGCTATGCTACCGGCATCCAGTCCATCATCGTTCCCGAGGGCTCTGATATCACCTCTCCCGATGATCTGGCTGGCAAGAAGATCGGCACCCAGCGCGGCACCACCGGCTACATCTACTGCTCCGATGATTTCGGTGACGAGAATGTTGTTGCTTACGACAACGGTCTGACCGCTGTGCAGGCTCTGAACAACGGCCAGGTCGATGCTGTTGTTATCGATAACGCCCCCGCTAAGGAGTTCGTCGCCGCCAACCCCGGTCTGGTCATTCTGGACACCAGCTATGCCGAGGAGGATTACGCCATCGGCATGGCAAAGGGTTCTTCTCTGGAGGATGCCATCAATGCCGCTCTGGAAGAGCTGAAGGCTGACGGCACCCTGCAGTCCATCGTGGACAAGTACATCACCGCTGAATAATCCGGCTGTACATTGCATCACGGGGAGGCAGCCCCCATTGGGGCCCCTCCCCTTTTTTGGAAAAAACAGGTTACAAAAGATTAACAATTTCGGAAAGCGAGGATGCGAATGGCCGCACAATACGAACTGCTGAAAGAGCTGCTCAACAGCGGCACGAAGCTGGGCTTCGGGCAGGAAATGTTCTTCAAATTCTATCAGGCGTTCATCCTGAACGACCGCTGGATGCAGTACATCCAGGGTGTGGGCACCACCTTGCTGGTCACTGCCGTTGCTTTGGCAATGGGCGTGGTGCTGGGCAGCGTGGTGGCGCTGGTGCGTGTTGCACACGACCAGCAGCGTCCCAACCACAGGAACCCGGTGCTGGGCTTCTTCAATGCGATCTGCCAGGTGTACACCACCATTATCCGCGGCACCCCCATGATGGTCCAGCTGCTCATTATGAGCATGGTCATCTTTGCCAACAGCCGTAACTTTACCATGGTCGGCGCACTGGCTCTGGGTATCAATTCGGGCGCTTATGTCTCCGAGATCATCCGCGGCGGTCTGATGGCTGTGGATCCCGGCCAGATGGAGGCTGGCCGCAGCCTGGGCCTGAACTACCTGACCACCATGGTGGTCATCATCATCCCGCAGGCACTGCGGGCCGTGCTGCCGGCACTGGGCAACGAGTTCATCATCCTGCTCAAGGATACCTCGCTGATCACTGTCATTGGCGGCAAGGAGCTGCTGTATGCGGCCCAGGGCATTATGAACCGCACCTACGAGGCCATGTTCCCCCTGTGCGGTGTTGCACTGGTCTATCTGGTTCTGGTCATGCTGTTCAGCTGGCTGCTGACGAAGTTCGAGAGGAGGATGGCGCAAGGTGACCGCTGATAAGATTCTGGAAGTCCGTGGTCTGACAAAGACCTACGGCGGCGAAAAGAAGGCGGGCGCGAAGCAACCCACCCCCACCCTGGATGTTCTGAAGGGCATCGACATTGATATCTACCGCGGCGACGTGGTCTGCCTGATCGGCCCCTCCGGCTGCGGCAAGTCCACCTTCCTGCGCTGCCTGAACCGGCTGGAGATCCCAACCGGTGGTTCCATCAAGTTTGAGGGCACGGAAGTGGATGATGCCCATATCGATGCCGTGCGCCAGAAGATGGGCATGGTGTTCCAGCACTTCAACCTCTTCCCGCACCTGACCGTCAAGCAGAACCTCTGCCTGGCTCCCGAGCTGCTCAAGCTCAAGAGCAAGGAGGAAGCTTCCAAGCGTGCGGACGAGCTGCTGGCCCGTGTCGGCCTGTCCGATAAGGCCAACGTGTTCCCCAAGAGCCTTTCCGGCGGTCAGCAGCAGCGCATTGCAATCGCCCGCGCGCTGGCTATGGACCCGGACGTTATCCTGTTCGACGAGCCTACCAGCGCCCTTGACCCTGAGATGGTCGGTGAGGTGCTGGAGCTGATGAAGGAGCTGGCCCACACCGGCATCACCATGCTGGTGGTCACCCACGAGATGGGCTTTGCCCGTGAGGTCTCCAACCGCGTCATTTTCATCGATGATGGCAAGATCCAGGAGGATGAGCCTCCGCAGGAGCTCTTCTCGAACCCCAAGCATCCCCGCCTGAAAGCATTCCTTTCCAAGATGCTGTAATTGACGTTGAAAAATGCCGTCGCACAAAATTGTGCGGCGGCATTTTGAATTGCTTAAAGTTTCCA
>CALDLZ010000031.1 GCA_937915335.1 uncultured Faecalibacterium sp. | reverse complement strand
ACATCGGAGGTGGTGTCCAGGATCTTGCGGATCTCATCAAAGGAGCAGCGCTCGTTGATGCCGCACTCCTTGACATCGAAGGAGAAGAAACCCTGTGCATCCACACAGCCGTTGGTGATGACCTTGACCTTCTTGCCCTCGATGTTCAGAACAACGGTATCCACACCGGCGTTGTCAGCCTTCTCAGCCAGCTCGCGGGTGATCTTACCCTTGGCCTCCACGATGACCTCACCGGTCAGGGGAGCCACGATGTTCTCAGCAGCGATAAAGCCGGTGATGCGGCGGGCCAGAGACAACTTCTTGTTCATCTTATAGCGGCCGAAGCGAGACAGGTCGTAGCGGCGCGGGTCGAAGAACAGCATGTTGATCTGGTTGGTGGCAGACTCCACCGTGGGGGGCTCGCCGGGACGCAGCTTGCGGTAAACTTCCAGCAGGCCCTCGTCCTGGTTCTTGGTGGTATCCTTCTCCAGGGTCGCCAGGATGCGCTCATCCTCACCGAAGAAATTCAGGATGTCCTCATCGGTGGACAGGCCCAGAGCACGGCACAGCACGGTGACGGGCAGCTTGCGGTTCTTATCGATACGGACATAGAACACGTTGGAAGCGTCGGTCTCGTACTCCAGCCATGCGCCGCGGTTGGGGTTCATGGTTGCACTGTACAGGTCATTGCCGACCTTATCTTTGGCATCTCCGTAGAATACGCCGGGAGAACGGACCAGCTGGCTGACGATGGCACGCTCAGCACCGTTGATCACAAAGGTGCCCGCATCAGTCATCAGCGGGAAGTCGCCCATGAAAATTTCCTGATCCTTGACCTCACCGGTCTCCTTATTCAGCAGACGGGCAGTCACGCGCAGGGGGGCAGCGTAGGTCACGTCGCGTTCCTTGCACTCCTTGATGCTGTACTTAGGCTCCTTATCCAGACGGAAGTCCACAAAGCTCAGGGCCAGATTGCCGGTGTAGTCTTCAATGGTGCCGATATCGTGGAAGACCTCTTTCAGGCCCTCGTCCAGGAACCACTGGTAAGAGTTCTTCTGGACCTCGATCAGGTTCGGCATACTGATGACTTCGTCGATGTGGGAGAAGCTCATGCGCTCGGTTTTGCCGAGCTTGACGGGCTTGACTTTCATCATAAAATCAACCACTCCTTACTTTTATACTCTACGGATGTTGCGTTATACGGGTCAAATTTGAGCACACACACATAAATCGACCCGTATCCTCCAAGGAAGTTCGTCGCTTTTCACAAACTTTCCGGTCAATGCCGTCCAGCCGCTTCCAGCGCAGCTTCCTTTTTGGCGCACTAGGCCATTATGTGATACTAATACAGTATACACCCCAAAAGCCCTGTTGTCAAGCCATTTTTCGCATTTTGGCCTGATATTTTTGTCAAGCGCCCTCTTTTGTGGCACGCACGGAAGCGTGTAAGCTTTACGCGTTTGGGGGATTGATTTTTGAGTTTTGCACGTTCTCGCCAAAAACACCCTTGTGCATTTTGTACAGGTTGGCTCTTGATAAGCCTTCTCCCCTGCCCATGCAAAAAGCACCGCAGTCTCCCACGGTGCTCACACGTTTCACTCTTCCAAATAATCCCGCAGTCTCTTTGCCCGGCTGGGGTGGCGGAGCTTGCGCAGGGCTTTGGCTTCGATCTGCCGGATGCGTTCCCGGGTGACGTTGAACTCCTTGCCCAGCTCTTCCAGAGTACGGGCCTGCCCGTCCTCCAGACCAAACCGCAGAGTCAGCACCCGCTCTTCCCGGGGTGTCAGGCTCTTGAGGACATTCGTCAGCTCCCGCCGCAGCAATTCTCGCCCTGCTTCATCCACCGGAACGCCTGCTTCCTCATCCTGAATGAAGTCCTCCAGATGGGCATCCTCTTCCTCGCCCACCGGCGTTTCCAGACTGATGGGGTCCTGTGCAAGCTGCAGCAGTTCCCGGACACCGGCAGGCTCCATATCCAACCGGACGGCGATTTCCTCAGCAGTGGGCTCCCTGCCGTTTTTGCGCAGGAGTTCCCCCGCCGTCTTTTTCACCCGGTTGATGCTCTCTACCAGATGCACCGGAATGCGGATGACCCGTCCCTGATCGGCGATGGCCCGGGTGATGGACTGCCGGATCCACCATGTCGCATAGGTGGAAAAACGGAAGCCCCGGTCGGGCTCGAACTTTTCCGCTGCCTTCATCAGACCGAGGTTGCCCTCCTGGATCAGGTCAAGGAAGGGCAGGCCCCGCCCGGCATAGCGTTTGGCCACCGAGACTACCAGCCGCAGGTTTGCCTCGCTCAGCTTCTTGCGGGCGGCGGCATCCCCGGCCTGTGCGGCCCGGGCAAGCTCCACTTCCTGCTCCATTGTCAGCAGCGGCACCCGGCCGATCTCCTTCAGGTAAGCCTTCACCGGGTCATCCAGCGCCACCCCCTCGGCGGAGAGTTCATGCTCCAGCTCCCCGATCTGCGTTTCGTCCAGCAAGGGCACCTCCGGTTCCTCGTCTGCCACCCGGATGCCCCGGGCTTCCAGTGCCGCGTACAGGGCATCCAGCCCGGATACATCGTA
>CALDLZ010000030.1 GCA_937915335.1 uncultured Faecalibacterium sp. | reverse complement strand
GGCATCCTTGAACATCTGGATGTCCTGGGTGGGCATGGAGCTGTTCTTGACGGCTACCACGTTGGGGTTCTTGAGCATTTCCTTCAGCAGGCTCATGGTCAGGCCAGTGCCAGCCAGCTGGGGGATGTTGTAGATGACGAACTCGGTGTTGGGAGCGGCGGCGGACATGTCATTCCAATACTTTGCAATGGCATACTCGGGCAGATGAAAATAGATGGGGGGGATGGAAGCGATGGCGTCCACGCCCACGCTCTCAGCGTGCTTTGCCAGCTCAACGCTGTCAGCGGTGTTGTTGCAGCCGACATGTGCAATGACGGTCAACTTGCCCTTGGCCTCGCTCATCACGGCTTCCAGCACGGCCTTGCGCTCATCCACATGCTGGTAGATGCACTCGCCGGAGGAACCGCCCACATACACGCCCTTGACGCCCTTGGCAATCAGGTGGCGGGTAAGGGCCTTGACGCCCTCGGTGGAGATATTGCCGTCTTTGTCGTAGCAGGCATAGAAGGCGGGGATAACGCCCTGATACTTTGTGATATCTTTCATAATTCCAAACCTTTCTCTATAAAATTTGCTTATAAACTTTCATCAGATTGTGTTTGAAAATTGCAGGCGGTAACATCGTATCCAGAACATCAAGCTCTATACGCTTTCCGTTTTGGTAACAACAGCAACGCCCTCTTGCGGTGCCCAGCGTCCACTTCAGCCCTTGAAAGGGCTTCGTGTCCTGCTGACCGCTGCGCCAAAAATCCCTTCCTGTTTCCGCCGCAGGCGGCGGTCGGGATTTTAGCCTTTGACAGCACCCATTGCGATGCCCTTGGTGAAGTACTTCTGGAAGATGAGGAAGATGATGATGATAGGCACAGCAGCCAGTGCGGCACCGGCCATGATCAGACCGAAGTCGGTGCTGTTCTCGGCCTGCAGCTTTGCAATGCCCAGAGAAATGGTCAGGTTGCTGGTGCTGGACAGCATGATCAACTGCATGAAATAATCATTCCAGCTGTTGATGAAGGTGAAGATGGCCAGAGCACCGATGCCCGGCTTGACCATGGGCAGCACGATGTCGATGAAGGTCTTGGCCTCGCTTGCGCCGTCGATGCGGGCAGCTTCCAGCATCTCAGTGGGGATGCCCTCGCTGAACTGTTTCATCAGGAACACGCCGAAGGGCCAGCCGACGATGGGGAAGATGACGGCCCAGATGGTGTTGTAGAGGTTCAGGGAGCTCATCTCACGCAGCAGGGGGATCAGGATGACCTGCTTGGGCAGTGCCATTGCGCAGACGATCAGGGTGAACAGGAGCTGACGGCCCACAAAACGCTTCTTGGCCAGCGCATAACCAGCCATGGCGGCGGTGATGCAGGTCAGGATCATGGAGACAACAGCCATGAACACGGTGTTGATCATCCAGCGCAGGGCAGCCGGGGCAGTGGGGCCGACCGAGAAGTAGATAGGTTCGCCATCAGAACTGAAATGTGCACTGAAGGGGATCGCCAGCTGCCACAACGGAGCACTCTTGCCGGCGAACAGCTTCTGATAGTTGGTCATCACCCACTCATGGGGCCACCATTCGGGGGTGGTGGAGTTGATAGCCGCACCGGTCTTGAAGGAACCGGTGATGATCCAGTACAGCGGGAAAGCGAAGGTCACAGCGATGATGCTGATGAGGATGATGGTCAGGATGGTATAGGCACTGGCCTTCTTCAGCTTGCCGGGGTGGCGCTTCATGGGCTTTTGCTTTTTTGCGGTTGCAGCAGTTGCACTCATTGTTACGCACCTCCTTAATTATTCTGGTTGCCGACCTTGAACTGGATGGCAGACAGGATGGCAATGATGATGGCCAGCACAACACCCATCGCGTTGCCATAGCCATAGCGGTAAAGCTTGAAGGCGGTATAGTAGATGTAGTACATGATGGTATCGGTGCTATGGTTGGGGCCGCCGGAAGTCAGCAGCTGGATCAGCGCGAAGCACTGGAAGGAGTTGATGGTGGTGATGACCAGGATGTACAGGGTAGTGGGCATGATGGCGGGCCACTTGATCTTCCAGAAGGCCTGGAAATCGGTAGCACCGTCCACCTCGGCAGCCTCCACGATGGACTGATCAACGTTGCCCAGTGCAGAGACATACAGCACGATGGGCTGACCCACGGAAGTCGTCAGCAGGATGAGGATGATACAGCCCAGAGCGAACCGCTCGTCACCCAGCCAGTTGATGTTCTTATCGATGATGCCCATGGTCTTGCCAAGGTAGTTGAAGATGCCGTAATAGTTGTTGTACATCCACTTCCACACGACGGTGACGGCGACCGAGCCG